>NZ_PNOR01000020.1 GCF_002869765.1 Deinococcus planocerae
TCGCCCCGGGCTCTGCCGCCGCCGCCGCCGTCCCCTCGGGGCCCGCGCTCGCCAGGGTGAGCTGCGCGGCGCGGCCCGCCGGAACGCCCGCGCGCAGGTGCGACTGCATCACCTCGATCAGGGCAAGGTCGTGCGGGGAGTACAGGCGGTAGCCGCTCGCACTGCGCGCCGGGGAGGGAAAGCCGTATCTGCGCTCCCACTGCCGCAGGGTGGCGGCGGGCACACCGACCCGCGCCTCCACCTCCGACGCGGTGAACATCGCCGTGGTGTCGGTGGCCGTGCCCGGTGCGGCGGGCGGGGGGGAGCCTTCCATCTGAGCCCCATTTCGCCACATGGCCCCCCCGTGAGACCGTAAGGATTGTTAGCGGTTGCGCTTGCTGGCCGGCTGGGAAGGACGCGGCGGGAAACCTCCTTTGTCCCGGCGCGCGTCTGCCGCCCCCTCTACAATGCGGCGAGGCGTCCGGCTCCGGCCCGCTCCCCCTCCGGACCTCCCCCCACGATGCGCACCCTCACCGTCCCCGCCCGACTGCCCCTGCGCCGCGTGCTCGCCGTCTCCCGCCCGGCGCTGTGGGTGAACACCGTCGGCACACTGGTGACGGGGGTGTGGCTCACCGGACACCTGTACGCTCTGCACCCCGGCGTCCTCGCCCTGCTCGTGTACCTCACCCTGCCCTTCAACCTCCTGATCTACGGCCTGAACGACCTCGCCGACCGGGAGGAGGATGCCGTCTCGCCCCGCAAGGGTGGGTGGCAGGGCGCGAGACTGCGGGCGGGGGAGGGCGGGCCGCTCCTCGCCGCGGTGCTCGCGGTGAACGGGCCGTTTCTCTGCGTCCTCGCGCTGCTGCTGCCCCCGGCGGCGAGCGGGCTGCTGCTCGTGACGGCGGCGCTCTTCGTGGCGTACAGCGTGCCGCCGCTGCGCCTCAAGGGCCGCCCCTTCCTCGACGGGCTGAGCAACGTCGCCTACGCGCTGCCCCTCGCGCTGCCCGCCCTGACGCTGGGCACCCCCGTGCCGTGGCTCCCGCTCGCCGCCCTGATGGCCTACTCGGTGGGCAAGCACGCCTTCGACGCCGCGCAGGACGTGCCCGCCGACCGCCTCGCGGGGACGCGCACGGTCGCCACCGTCCTCGGCGTGCCCGGCACCGCGCGCTACGCCCTGGGGTGGTTCGTCCTCGCCGGGGCGCTCCTGTGGCCGGTCAGCCTCCTCACCGCCGCCGCCCTGTGGGCCGTGTGTGGGGGGATGGCACTCGCCCTCCTCCGCGAACCCACCCCCGAGCGCGCGGCGCGGCTCTACCCCCTGAGCATCGTCACGCCCTGGGTCGTGGGGACGGTGGCGGGGGTGGGGCTGGTGTACCTGCTGGCGCGGGGGCTGTGGCCTTGAGCGGTCAGCCGCCAGCCGTCAGCCCTCAGCCTTCAACCTCTGCGCCTCTTTCTTCCTCCATCGGCCTCCTCGGCGGCGGCCTCGCCGGGCTCGCGCTCGCTGCGCTGCTGGCGCATCGGGGGCACGCGGTCACCGTGTACGAGCGGGACCGGGCGGGGGGGAAGCTGCGGCGGGTGACGGTGGGCGGGCTGAGCTTCGACACCGGGCCGAGCCTCTTCACCCTGCCGGGGGTCTGGCGGGCCTTCCTCGCGCGGCTGGGGGAGCCAGACCCCCTCGACCTGCGCCCGCTGCCCGGAGGGTTGGGGGTCCACCACACGCCGTTCGGCCCGGTGCCGCTGCCCCTTCCGCCGGATCATCCCCTCCACGCGGCCTGGGAGACGTACGGTGCCCCCGCCCGCGCCCTCACCCCGCACCTCGAAACGCTGCTCACCACGCCGCCGCGCCTGACCAATTCCAGCTTCCGGCGGGCGAGCGCGGCCCTCTTCCGGGCGACGGGCGGCCACCTGACCGCCGAGGGGTGGGTGCGCTCACGACGCCTGCCCCCCGCCCTCGCCCACGCCGTTCGCACCCACGCCCTGAACGCGGGGCTGGCCCCGGTGGACGCGCCCGCCCTGTACGCCCTGCTGCCCGCGCTGATCGCCGGGGACGTGGCCCGACCGGCGCGCGGGATGGGGGCGTTGCCCGACGCCCTGCTTGACCTCGGGGCGGCGCGCGGGGCGCGGGTTTTGGAGGGGGCGGAGGTCGTCCGCGTGGACCTGGCGGGCGGCACCCTGGCGCTGAGGGGGGGAGAGGTCCGGCGTCACGACCTCTTTGTCAGCGCCCTCGACCCGGCCCGACTCGCCGCGTTAACGGAACGTCCTGCCCGCTCGCCCGTCTCGCGCCGCACGGTGAGCGGGGTGGCGCTGTACGCCGCGCTGCCGGAGGACGCGCCGCTGCCCGCCACCAGCGTCCTGCCGCCCGCCGACTTCGCCACCTTCCGCGCCGCCGTGCGGGCCGGGGCGCTGCCGCCGGACACCCTCGCCCTCGTCCACGCGGACGGGCCGCGGCTGGCCGTGCTGCTCACCGCGCCCGCGACGGGCCGGGACCTCCCGCCCGATCACCCCTGGGTGCGCGCTCAGGTCGAGCGGGTCGAGCGGACCCTCGGCGTGCCCGGCCTGCTCGCCTCCGCCCGCGACGTGGTGGCCCTGCCGCCCGCCCTCTACGCGGCGGGGGGGCATCCCGGCGGGGCGATCTACGGCGCGGCCCCCCCCGCCTGGCGTGGCGGCCCCCTCCACCCCCAGCCGTACCGCCCGCACCGGAGGCTGTGGCAGGTCGGGACGGGCGTTCATCCGGGCGGCGGGATTCCGGCCATTCTCGGCGGCGCGCTCATCGTGGACCGGCTGATGGGGGAGGGCGGGGTGTAGAGGCACCGACAAGGCCGCCCCCAGGATCAGGAGCGGCCCCTCTCTTGCCTGCGCTTACTGCCCGGTGATCGCCTTGAGGGGATCGACCAGCCCGTACCCGAAGCTGTCGTCCTTGCCCGCTGCGCCGAGGTCCTTCGCGGTGCTCGTCAGCAGGCTCAGGAGCTGCGCGTTCGTGAGGGTCGGCTTGGCGGCCCAGACGACGGCGGCGGCGGCGCTGACGTGAGGAGTCGCCATGCTCGTGCCGTCGAAGTACTCGTAGTCCGCGCCCGTCACGCTGACGGTGCCCGTGGTCGGGAGCTTGCCCAGCAGGCCCTGCCCGTCCGCCTGGGTCAGGCCCACGACGGGCACGCTGTAGGTGTTCGTCAGGCTCATGCCCAGGGAACCCGCCGTGTTGTTGTAGATCATGACGGCCTTGGCGCCGCTGGCGACGGCGTTGGCGGTCTTCTCCTCGAAGGAGCAGGTGCCGCGTGCAATGAGGGCGATCTGGCCGCTGAGTTGAGCGTTGCGCGTGGTGGTGCCGCAGAACTCGTTGTTCGTGCCGCCCGCGGCCACGATGGTGCCGCTGGCACTCCCCTTGCCGCTGAGGTCGGCAGACTGCACGTCCGCGAAGGTCACCCCGCCGCCGCTCGCCGAGGCGCGGGTGCCCTGCCCGAGGGGCACGCTGCTCAGGACGTGGACGCCGGGCCCGGCGAGATCGACCTGGGGGCCGAAGTTGGAGAAGTCCGCCTTCGCCCCCGCGTCGTCGATGGCGCCCACGCCGACCACGTTGTCGTACGCAGCGGGGTAGGAGACGGCGGCCCCGTCGTTGCCGGTCGCGGCGATGATCAGGACACCCTTGCTGTAAGCGCTCGTGTACGCCCGCTGCTCGGTCTTGCTCGCGCGGCCCCCGCCGAGCGAGAGGCTGACCACCACCTTGTCCTCGGTGCCGCCCTGGCTCTTGAGCTGCGCCGCGCACCAGTTCACCCCGTTGATGATGCCGCTCGACGCCCCCGACCCGTCGTCCCCGAGCACCCGCGCCATGTAGAGGTTCACCCCGCTCGCCACACCGCCCACGCCGTTCGGGTCCATGCCCGACTGCTGGCCGCTCGCGCCCGTCCCCGCCCCGTACTGGGCGAACACCGTGCCCGCCACGTGCGTGCCGTGGTGCGACACGTCGTTGAGCGCGTAGGGATCGTTGCGGTTCGTCTCCGTCGTGATGAAGTTCTTGAAGCCCTTGAGTTTGCGGGAAAACTCGGGGTGGTTGCCGTCGATCCCGGTGTCCCCGATGCACACGGCGACCCCCGCCCCCGTGTAGTTGCTCGTCCGGAGGTTGGCGACCCGCAGCGCGCTGTCACCCCAGGTGTACTCGCCGCTCGCCGTGTAGAGGGGCGTGGCCTGCGCGGTCAGGGCCTGGGCGCCGAGCGAGGTCCGGGCCACCCCCGCGTCCGTCCCCCCGCTCCGGGCTCCCAGCGCGCGGCGCACGAGGTCGGGCTCCACGTACTCCACCAGCAGACTCCTCTGGAGGCGGGCGAGGGCTTCCGGCGACAGACGCGCGGCGGCGGCGCTGATCTCCGCCCACTGGCCCGTGAGCTGGCCCCCCGCCGCCGTGATCGCCTGCGCCTGAAGCTGCGCCTGCGCCGCGAGGTCCTGTGCGCTCAGGCTCTGCGCGCCGAGCCCGCTCTCCTTGAAGCCCACGAGGTAGGCGCCCCCCTCCGAGGTGGTTGGGCTGGGCGCGGTGGCGACGGGCGCACCCACCTGCCCCTGCTGTCCGCAGGCGGCGAGCGTGAGGGCGAGGGTCGCGGCGAGCAGCGTGCGGGTGTGCTTCATGGGAGACCTCCGTGGAGTTCGGAACGAGGAGGAAAACCGCGCCGGAAGGAGCGGAAACCGGAGCCGGGGCAGCCTGCACTTGAGGTGGGTCTGAGCGGGATGCTAGAGCGGCCTTCACCCTCTCCTCACGGCTTATCTAGACTTTTTTGGATCAGGTTCAAATCATCTTCCCTCACGGACCATCCTGCCCGCGCATCTGTAATTGTCATTCGGAAGATATGAGGAGGCTACTGAGGACAAATGCCAAGACAGCAAGCCGCCCGGCGTATGTGGCAGAGGGGCAAGCCCCAGGCCGGGCCGTGATGACCAAAGGGACAGGACGGGCCAGCCTCGACCCGTCCTGCCTCGGTTGCCTTGTTGTCAGGCTTGGCCTTACCAGCGCTCGGTCACGGTCTTGAGCTGGAGGAAGTTGGCGAGGTAGTCCGGGCCACCCGCCTTGGAGTCGGTGCCGCTCATGTTGTAGCCGCCGAAGGGCTGCACGCCCACGATGGCGCCCGTGATCTTGCGGTTGAAGTACAGGTTCCCGGCCTCGAACTCCTCGCGGGCCTGCTCCAGCCGCTCGCGGACATTGCTGCACACGCCGCCCGTCAGACCGTACTGGGTGCCGTTGGCGATCTCCAGCGCGTGCGCCCAGTCGCGGGCGCGCAGGACGCTCACGACCGGCCCGAAAATCTCCTCCTGGGCGAGGCGGGCCTGCGGGGGCACGTCCCCGAAGATGGTGGGCTGGACGTAGTACCCCTTCTTCCCGTCATGCTGGCCGGGCGCCTCGCCGCCGAGGAGGAGCTGGCCTTCTTCCCTGCCGATCTCCAGGTAGCCGCTCACCTTGTCGAAGCTCATCTGGTTGACGACCGCCGTGACGTTCGCGTTCTCCTCGCCCGTGCCGACCTTCAGCGTCCGCGCCCGCTCGACGAAGGCGTCCACCACCCGGTCGTACACCTCGTCCACCACGATCAGGCGGCTCATGGCCGAGCACTTCTGGCCGTTGAAGCCGAACGCGCCCTGCACGGCGGCGGTCACCGCCACGTCGAGGTCGGCGGTCTCGTCCACGATCATCGCGTCCTTGCCGCCGAGTTCGAGGATCACCTTCTTGATCCACTTCTGGCCGGGCTGGACCCTCGCGGCGACCTCGTTGATGTGCAGGCCCACCGCCCGCGAGCCCGT
Source organism: Deinococcus planocerae (assembly GCF_002869765.1). NCBI lineage: Bacteria > Thermotogati > Deinococcota > Deinococci > Deinococcales > Deinococcaceae > Deinococcus > Deinococcus planocerae. Next base: position 5,749 of record NZ_PNOR01000020.1, read on the forward strand.
GAAGGTGATGAAGCGCGTCCTCGGGTGGTTGTTGAGGTACTCGCCGACCTCCTTGCCCACCCCGGGCAGGAATTGCAGCACCCCGGCGGGCAGCCCCGCCTCCAGCATGATGTCCACCATGAATCCGGCGATGAGCCCCGAGTCCTCGGCGGGCTTGGCGATGACGCAGTTGCCCGCCACGATGGGCGCGGCGGCCATGCCGATGAAGATCGCGCACGGGAAGTTCCAAGGCGAGATCGAGACCCCGACGCCCAGCGGCAGGTACATCAGCCCGTTTTCCTCGCCCTCGAACCACGTCGTCTCGGCGGCGCCGAAGCCCACGTACTTCATGGCGCTTCTGGCGTAGTACTCCAGGAAGTCAATCGCCTCCGCGACCTCCACGTCGGCCTCGGCGTAATTCTTGCCGACCTCGATGCTCATCAGGGCGCACGCTTCCAGGCGGCGGCGCTTCAGGATCGCGGCGGCCTTGAGCAGGATGCGCGCGCGCGCGTCCATGTCCCACCGCTTCCACGTCTCGAAGGCTTTCCAGGCGCCTTGCAGGGCACGCTCGGCGTCCTCGACCGTGGCCTTGGCGGTCGTGCCGACGACCTCGCAGGTGTCGCAGGGGTTGAGGGAGGTCAGCCGCTCCGCCGTGTCCACCCGCTCGCCGTCGATCACGAGGGGATAATGCTTGCCGAGGAGGTCGGCGCGGACCTGTTGCAGCGCGGTCTGGTACGCCTGGCGGTTTTCCTCCAGGGTGAAGTCGGTGAAGGGCTGGGGGCGGTAGTCCTGGATTTTGAGCATGGGGGTGCGTCCTTTGCGGGAGTCAGGGTCGGTTGCCAGGCGGCGGCAGGAGGTCGAAGAGAAAATCATCGGGCCGGTCGATCCGCCGGGCGTGGGGGTCGTGGGCGGGAAGGCCCGCCGGGAAGAGGCGGTCAGCGACCTCGGCGAGGAAGGCGCGCGGGTGGGGAGTCGCGAAGGGGAGAGTGCCGAGCAGGAACCACGCGAGGTCGCGGTCGTCGAACTCGGCGACGGCGTAGGCCCAGGTGCGGACGAGCGCGGCCTCCTGCGCTTCTCCCAGGGCGTCGAGGTGGGGGATCAAGAGGGCCGCGACGGCATCCAGCCCCTCGGGGGTGCGCGGGTCCACGTACTCCAGCGGGTGGTCGTGCCCGCCCGACGCCCATTCGGTCATGCCGAAAAACTGGCGGAGGTAGAAGCCGTTGACGTGCCCGGGATCGGGAAAGGTCACGCCCCCTCCCCGCGGATGAGGTCGGCGTGGTCGCGCGCGAAATCGTCCACCGTGCGCGGCGAACGGCCCAGCAGCCGGGCGAGGTCCGGCGTGACCCGCCCCGCCAGCCCGAGCCGGGCGACCCCGTAGATCGCCTCCATCACGAGGATCTGCCCCGGCGCCACCCCCCGCGCCCGCAGGTGGCGGTAGAAGGCGAGCGGGCTGGGGTCGGCGTAGCGGATGGGCCGCCCCGTCACCGCCGAGAAGTGCGCCGCCACCTCCCCGTAGGTCAGCGACTCGGAGCCGGTCAGCTCGTAGGCGCGGTTCTCGTGCCCGCCTTCCGTCAGCACCACCGCCCCCGCCTCCGCCACGTCGCGCACGTCCACGAAGCTCGTGCGGCCCCCCCCAGCGGGCACGTAGATTTCGCCCCGTTGCAACTCCGGCAGGTGGGTGGTCGTCAGGTTTTGCAGGAAAAAGGACGGGCGCAAGAAGGTGTACCGGGCGCCGCTCTCCTGCATGTACGCCTCAAGCTTGGCGTGCGGCACGAAGCGCAGCCGCTCGACCCCCTGGAGGGAGAGCAGGGCCATCTGCTCCACCCCCGCCCCCAGCGCCACGTCGAGGGCCGGGATCATGTCGCGCCCCACCTGACTGAGCTGCGGGGGCCGCGTGACGAAGAGGCGCCGCACCCCCCGGAAGGCCGCCACGTACGTGCGGCGGTTCCCGAAGTCCAGGTGGCCGAACTCCACCCCCGCCAGCGCCCCCTCGCCGAGCACGTCCCCCAGCACCTGCCGGGCGTGGTCAGGGCGGCGGGCGAGCACCCGCACCCGTGCCCCGCGCGCGAGCAGCTCCGCCACCAGCGGCGTGCCCACGTTGCCCGGCACGCCCGTCACCCCGATCAGGTCCATAGCCCCAGCCTACCCCTAGCCCCTCAGCATTCCGCGCAGCACGAACATCACGTTCGCCGGGCGCTCGGCGATGCGGCGCGAGAAGTAGGGATACCAGTCGCGCCCGTAGGGGATGTACGCCCGCACCCGGTAGCCCCGCGCGGCGAGGTCTTTTTGCAGGTCGCGCCGGATGCCGTAGAGCATCTGAAACTCGAAGGCTTCACGCGCGATCCCGTGCGCGAGCGCGAAGTGCTCCACGTCCGCGATGATCCCCTCGTCGTGCGTGGCGACGTTGACGTAGCTCCCCGCCTTCATCTGCGCGTATACCAGCCGCCGGTACGCCGCGTCCACGTCCGCCTTGTCGGGCATCGCCACTGTCTCGGGTTCGAGGTACGCGCCCTTCACGATGCGCAGGTTGGGCTTCAGGTCCTGCAAGTCCGCCCAGTCGCCCTCCGAGCGGTAGAGGTAGCTCTGGAGCACCGTGCCGACGTGCTCGTGCCCGAACTCGCCGACCAGGGTGCGGAACTGGGCGAGGGTCACATCCACCCGGGGGTGGTCCTCCATGTCCAGGCACACAAAGCCGCCGTAACCTTTCGCCCTGGCGACGATACGCCGGGCATTCGAGAGGCCGAGGTCCTCACCCTCCGGCGTGGTCATCCCCTGCCCGATGCTGGAGAGCTTGACGCTGACGTAGGGCTTCAGGCCCGCCGCGTGCGCGTCGTTCAGGAGGCCGAGCACCTTGGCCGCGAACTCGTTCGCCGTGTCCGGGGACGTGACGAACTCGCCGAGAAGGTCGAGGTTGCCGAGGATGCCGTCTTTGTGCAGGTCCTGAACGGCGCGGATGGCCGAGGTGGCGTCCTCGCCCGCCACGAAGCGCTGGGCGACCCCCCACCCGCGCGAGCGGACGAGGGACTCGACGGGCTTTTGCCCCGAGACGGTGAGGACGGCCTTGCGGTAGAGCTGGTCGATCATGCGCTATCTCCGAGTTGGTGCAGCACGAGGGCGGCGAAGGTGCGGACGTGGTGCCGGGCGGCCTCCCGGGCGGCGGGCGCGTCGCGGGCGAGGACCGCTTCCAGGATCGCCGCGTGCTGCTCGCCCGTCTCGGGGTGCGCGTTGTACGTGCGCGTCTGGTGCTTGATCAGGGTGACCCGCAGCGAGAGCCCCCGCGCCAGATCGGCCAGGGCGGCGTTGTGCGCGGCGAGCGTCACCGCCTGGTGGAAGGCGAGGTCGAGCCGCGTCTGAACGCGGTAGCCCGCCTCCCGGGCCGCGTTCAGGGCGCTTAGCGCCGCGCGCAGCCCGGCGGCGTCGGCGGGGGTGTGGGCGCAGGCGGCGAGGGCGGCGGCCAGCCCGTCGAGTTCCTCGCGCACCACGTAGGTGTCCCGCGCCTCCCCGGCACTCACCGTGCGGACCCGCACCCCCTTGTTCGCCTCCGCCACGAGCAGCCCGTCTTGCGTCAGCCGCGCCAGCGCCTCACGGATCGGCGTGCGGCTCACCCCCAGCCGCTCGCCCAGCTCCACCTCGCCCAGCCGCTCGCCCGGCGCGATCTCGCCGTCGAGCACCGCCCGGCGCAGGTGACCGTACACGCCGTCACGCACCAGGGTGGGGCGCTCGAAAGGAGTCATCGTGGATATTGTATACAATCCTGGGCAGGTGTCCAGAGGTGGGGGCGCAGAGGGTTCTAGCCGTCGTCCTCCGCCTCCTGCCGGGCCTTGATCCTCTCGCCGACGAGGGGACCCAGCCACCCCAGGGTGAAGAGGAAGAGGAGGGTCGCCCCGGTCGCCAGCACGTAGAGGTGCAGCCCGCAGGCGACGCCGACGCTCGCGGTGGCGAGGAGACCCGCCGCGGTGGTGAGGCCCCGGGCGCCCTGCCCGCGCCGGTCGGAGAAGATCGCGCCCGCGCCCAGGAAGCTCACGCCGCTGACGACCGCGCCGAGCACGCCCACGAGGTCGAAGCGGACCTGCTCGGAGTCGTCGGCGAAGCGGTAAATCAGGGTGTCGGCGAGCACGACGAAGAGGGCCGCGCTCACCCCCACGAGGATGTGCGTCCGCAACCCCGCGCTGTGGTGGCGCCGCTCGCGCTCCCAGCCGATGAGCCCGCTCAGCACGAAGGCGGCGACCAGGCCCTGCATCAGCCGCAGTTCCGCCCAGAAGGTTTCCATGCGGCCTAGCCTAGGCGCAGGCGCGGCGGGGGCCTTTCCCCGTTCCTTCAGCCGCCTGTCATGGGGAGGTCAGGTGGCGGCCTCGGTGTGCAGGCAGCTCGCGCACACCCAGTCGTCGCCGCGCGTCCCGCGGGCCCGGCGCCGCCGGATGTGCCTGCGCCACCAGAAGGTCAGCCACATGGAGCCCACCGCCCACACGAACCCCGCGAGGATCACCACGCCCGCCGAGCGTCGCCCCCCCAGAAGCATCCACAGCACGCCCGGCGCCACCAGCCCGAGGCCCGCCAGCAACGCTACCCCCTCCCACGGCACCGGCAGCACCCAGCGGCCCGGGTCCCAGATCAGCCAGGGCCGCTCGGGGAGCCGTGCGAGCGAGGCCCAGCGCGTCATGGGGTGGCGGCAGCGCGGGCACTCGCGCCAGACCTCACGCCCGGGCGCGGCGCCGGGACGCCGAGAACTCACCCTCAGTCCGCGTACACGGGCTCGATGGGGAAGATGCGGTCGGCCAGATTCTCCAGCCCCCGGCTTCCGGCGCGCCTCTGGCAGCCCTCGGTGCCCAGGCAGAGGGTCACGTAGCGGGTGCGGCGGGCGGCGACGACCACCCGGTAGACGGCGGCTTCGGAACGCGAGCGGGTGTAGTGGCACAGGTCGCAGTGCAGGGCGTTGCGGCCCCTCGGCTCCAGCGGCGTGAACTCGGCGAGCTGCTCACCGTGAACGAGGGCGAGGCGACCGTCCGCGACCGGGTAGAGCCCCAGGGTGGGCGCTCCCCCCTGCGGGTCCTCGCCGAACAGCTCGCGGTACGACTCCGGGAAGAGTTCCCGCAGCACGTCGCGGGCGCTGTGCCTCTTCGGTGGGGTGTCACTCATGAGGGGCAGTGTAAGGGGCGGGAGAGGCCCCGAACGTGGAGGACCTGACGCATGTTGGAGAGGCGAGCCCTCACCACGCGCCCTGTGCTCCGAGCCGTGCGACACCTCATCCTCTGCGGCGGCCTGCGCGGGACGCTCAGCTCTTTGCGTCGTAGCTGCGCTCCCGGATGCCGTCCCCAGCGGTCATGGAGAGGATCAGGGCCAGGGAAGCCGCCGAGCGGGCCCTGGGTGTCCCAGTTCACGGGCCGGGAGAAGGTTCGCCATAAACAGAACGCCACCCGGCTTCTTCGCTAAACTGTTCTTGTGAGATCGCGCAGCACCACCCGCAGCGGCATCGTGATACGTCGGCGCGTGACACCCGCCGGGGACATCATCGTCACGCTGCTCACCCCGCAGGGCAAGGTCAAGGCCATCGCGCGCGGCGGGGTGCGCGGGCCGCTGGCGAGCCGCCTGAACCTCTTCCACCACGTCGGCGTGCAGGTCTACCAGACGCCGCAGGCCGACCTGGCGACCGTGCAGCAGGCGGTGCTGGAGGGCGCCCTGCCGAAGCTCGCCGAGCCCGGGAGGTACGCCTTCGCGCACCTGATGGCCGAACTCGCCGACGCCCTGTTTCAGGAGGGCGAGTTCAGCGAGCAGGCCTTCGAGCTGTTCGCGGGGGCCCTGCGCGGCGTCTCCCACCAGCCCGACCCCGAGTGGGTGGCCCTGGTGATGAGCTACAAGCTGCTCGGCCTGGCGGGCTTCGTGCAGCAGACGGCCCGCTGCGCCCGCTGCGGCGCCCCCCACCCCGAGCACCCCGATCCGCTGGGCGGGCAACTCCTGTGCTCCGCGTGCTCCAGCCTCCCCGCCTACCCGGAGGCCAGCCTCGACTTCCTGCGGAACGTGGTGCGGCGGAGTGTCCGGGTCAGCATGGAGGCCCCGGTGCCGGAAGGCGAGCGGCCCGCGCTGTGGCGGGCGCTGGAACGCTTCGTGACCGTGCAGGTGGGGAACGTGCAGAGCTGGCGGCAGTTAGTACCGCAGACATCTGTCGTTTCTGTTTAACCTGTAAATCCAGAGTGTTTCATTACTGGCCGTCAGTACCGCCGATGTGGTTTCCCTCTTCTGGCGCAAAACCATTCTATTCCCCTGTTGTGAAGAACGAGGTAGGCGCTATTCCTACCAGGGCACGGCCATACCAGGACGTTCACAATCGGAATGACCACAGCCGAGCTGCCCACCTGCGCTTTGATCTGAGCAATGTTTCCGAGGCTCAGGAGCCAAAAGAGGCCACAGATAAAAACCACGCGCGTAAGAATTGCCGGACGTTTCCCAAAAGAAAGCATCAGGCTAAGCTTACGAAGCCATCCGTCACCTCCGCCTGACAGCCGGTCGTATTACTTGTGTCTTTCGATGAAATCAATCATCGCCTGCCGCGTCCCCCCCAGGAACGTCAGGGGCCGGGCGATGGCGGCGGCGATGGTGATGTGGTTGACGCGCGGCAGCACCGTGCGGGTGACGGGCACCCCGGCGGCCTTGAGGGCGGCTTCCATGTTCAGCGCGTTCTGCGGGTGGACGGTCCGGTCGTTCGCCGCGACGAGCAGCAGGTGCGGCGGCGCGTCCCGGCGGACGTGGCGGTCGGGCATGACCCCATCCGGCGTGCCGTTCTCGGGAAAGGCCACCCGGCTCTGGAACTGCCGGAAGTCGTAGGAGTACGGCCCCGCGATGCCGATGACGCCCCGCACGGCGCGGATGGGCACGCCCGCCTCACGCAGCCAGCGTTCGTTGTCCACCGCCTCGACCGCGTTGAAAGCACCCGCCGAGTGCCCGGTCACGAACAGCACGTCGGGGTTGCCGCCGAAGGTCTTGGCGTTGTCGCGCAGCCACCTCAGCGCGGAGGCGGCGTCTTGTACGAAGTCGGGGTAGCGGTTTTTCGGCGCGAGGCGGTAGTTCATCACGCCCGTCACGTACCCGGCCCGCGCGAGGCTCTCGCCCACGAAGCGGTGCCCGGACTTGTCGCCGTTTTGCCACGAGCCGCCGTGGATGAAGAGCACGACGGGCGCGTTCTGCACGTTCCTGGGCGCATACACGTCGAGCGTGTTGCGCGCGTCCGGGCCGTAGCGCTGATCCGTAACGACGTTGAGCCCAGCGAGGTTCACGGCGCGGTTGAGGCTCTGCTGCGCGTCCACCCCCGAGCAGGCGGTGAGCAGGGCGGCCAGGGTCACGGCCAGCGTGCCGAGGGTGAACTTCCGGCGCCGGGAGGAGGCGCGGGCGGGGAGGCGGGTCATGGGGCGCAGGCTAGCGGCTGCGGCGGCGGGACTCGGGCGCAGGAGGCACAGTCGGACTTGAGGGTGGCTTGACGCGCGACTTACCCGGCGGTCAGGCGCCCTGTCGTGAGAAGGGCCCGGCGGGAATCCCCACACTCACCCCGCCGCCCGCCGCGTTAGGCTGCCCGCGATGGCCCCGCACCCCGACCTCACGGACGCGCTGGTGATCGGCGGCGGCCCCTCCGGGCTGAGCCTCGCCGCCGAACTCGCCGCGTGCGGCCTGAGCGTGCGCCTCGTCGCCCCCCACCCGCCGCGCCCCTTCCCCGCCACCTACGGCGCGTGGCTGGACGAGGTGCCGCTCCCCGTTCGCCCCGCCCTCGCCCAGGTGTGGACGGACGTGCGGGTGTACACGGGCGAGGCCCCCACCCCCCTCCTGCGCCCCTACGCCCTGTTCGACAATCCCCGCCTGCTGGAAACGCTGCTCGCGCGGGCGGGCTCGGGCCTGACCTGGACCGTCGGTGCGGCGGCGTGTGCCGAGCGGGTGGGGGAGGGGTGGGAGGTCCGGGGCCGTGGCGGCGAACGGTGGCGGACCCGGCTGGTGGTGGACGCGGGGGGGCATCTCGGCGGGCTGAAGCGGCCCGCCCACCCGGGCGGCGCGGCCCTCCAGACGGCCTTCGGGCTCGTCGCGCGCTTTGGCCGCCCGCCCGGTCCTCCCGGCGGAATGGTGTGGATGGACTACCGCGCGGGCCACCTCCCGCCCGACGAGGTTCGTGCCGCCCCGACCTTCCTCTACACCATGCACCTCGGAGAGGACCGTTACCTCGTGGAGGAGACGAGCCTGATCGCCCGCCCCGGCCTCACGAGAGAATTGCTCGAACGCCGGTTGCACGCCCGCCTCGCCGCGCAGGGCACCCCGCCGGGTGAGGTCGAGAGCACCGAGTGGGTCGCCTTTCCGATGAACACGGCGGCCCCCGCGCCCGGCGCCGTCCTCGCCTTCGGGTCGGCGGCGGGGCTGGTCCACCCGATCAGCGGGTTTCAGGTCGCCGGGGCCCTGCACGACGCTCCCGCCGTCGCGCGGGCGGTCGCGGGGGCGCTGGACCGTCACGGCCCCGCCCAGGCCGTCCAGGCCGGTTGGGACACGCTCTGGCCCGGGGAGCGCCGCGCCGCCCGCGAGGTCGCCCTGCTCGACGCCGACGCCCTGCTCGCCCTGCCGGGAACCCTGCTGCCCGCCTTCTTCGCCGCCTTCTTCCAGTTACCCGCCTCCGAGTGGCACGCCTTCCTGGCCCCCCGCACGAAGGCCGGGGCCCTCGCCCGCACGATGCTGCGGCTCTTCGCCCACGCGCCGAACCCGGTCCGGGTGCCCCTCGCCCGCGCCGCGCTGGGGCAGGCGGGCCCGAGCGGGCGGGCGCTGCGGGCGGCGGTGGGGGGAGGCTGACCTGGGCAGGCCGCAGGCCCTCCGCCTCGACCCTCACCGGGATGCGCCGGGGCAGTTCCGACCTCCGGGCAGAAGACCGCCCGAATTGGGTCGGGAACGCCGTTGATCACGCCGGGCATTTCGGTGAAGCCGGGCGTGGCGTTCACCATCCCGAAGACCCGCCCCCAGGCCGCTCCCCGGTCGAGGCTCCCCAGCATGGAGCGGGCCACCGACCGCGCCGACTGCCACGCCTGCTCCGGGCTGACCTCGGCGCCGATCTCGCAGAAGGGTGGGGCGAGCGAGCTGCCCCGTGTCTGTGGACCGTCCCCCGAGATGATCGCCCACAACGCGCACCAGGACGAAAGGCCGCACCACCTCGGCGAGGGCGGAATGAGACCGGGTTCACGGCCCTGGGATGCTGGAGTGCTGGCCGAGCCTCCCCACTCCGGTCCAAGCGTCCCTGCGCCCCGGACAATTGCCTAGACGCCTGCCTATACTGGGGTCATGTCCCTGCTCGACATGATCGGTCCCGTGATGATCGGGCCGAGCAGCAGCCACACGGCGGGTGCCTGCCGTCTGGGGCTGGTCGCCCACCACCTGCTCGGGGAGGCTCCCCGCCGCGCGGTGATTGGCCTGCACGCGAGTTTCGCCAAGACGGGGCGCGGCCACGGCACCCACCTCGCGCTCGTGGCGGGGCTGCTCGGGTACGGGCCCGACGACCCCCGGTTGCCTCGCGCGTTCGAGGAGGCCGAGGCGGCGGGCCTCTCTGCCGAGTTCCGGGACGTGGACCTCGGCGACGTTCACCCCAACACCGCGCACATCGAGCTGCACGGCGCAGAGCAGGCCGTGACGGTCCAGGGCAGCTCCACGGGCGGCGGGGTGATCCGCGTGACCGAGGTGCAGGGGCTGGGGGTGAACTTCAGCGGGTCGAACCCGACCCTGCTGCTGCGCTACGCCGACGCCGTGGGCATGATCGCCCGGGTCGCCAGCACGGTCGCCGCCGACGGGGTGAATATCGCCGCCCTGACCTGCACCCGCGAGGCGCGCGGCGGTCAGGCCCTGCTCGCCATCGAACTCGACCAGGCGCTGAGCCCGGAAGCCCTCGCCTTCCTGAACCGCTGGCCCGACATGAACTGGGTCCGCCCCCTGCCCAAGCTGATGGACGGCTGAGCCCGACCCCCAAGGAGTTTTCCCCCCATGACCACCCTCGAAAGCCTGATGAACGCGCCCGCCCCCGCCTCCGCCTGGGTGCTGGCGCAGGATTGTGCGGAGACGGGCCTCGACCCGGAAGCCATCCGCGCCGAGATGGCCCGCCGCATCGGGGAGATGCGCGCCTCGGTCGAGCGCGGTCTGCGGAGTGACGCGAGGAGCATCACGGGCATGGTGGGCTGGAACGCCAAGGGGCTGTGGGACGCGCCCGACGTGCTGGGAGCGCCGCTGCTGAGGCGGGTGCAGGCCTACGCGATGGCCGTGAACGAGGAAAACGCCCGCATGGGCCGCATCGTCGCCGCACCCACGGCGGGAAGCGCGGGCACGATTCCCGGGGCACTCCTCGGCGTGGCGGATCACCTCGGCCTCCCCGACGAGCGGCTGGTGGACCCCCTGATCCTGGCGGCAGGGGTGGGCAAGGCGATCAGCAAACGGATGTTCATCTCGGGCGCGGCGGGCGGCTGTCAGGCCGAGATCGGGTCGAGCGCCGCGATGGCCGCCGCCGCCGTCGTGGAGTTGCTGGGCGGCAGCCCCCGCGCCTGTGTCCACGCCGCGTCCCTGGCCCTGATGAACACCATCGGCCTGGTGTGCGACCCGGTGGGCGGGTATGTCGAGGTGCCCTGTGTCAGCCGCAACGCCTTTTTCGCCGTCCACGCCGTCAGTGCCGCGCAACTGGCGCTGGCGCAGCTCGAATCGTTCATCCCGCCCGACGAGGTGGTGGGCGCGATGGCCTCGGTAGGCCGCCTGATGCCCGCCGAACTCCGGGAGACGGCGGAGGGCGGGCTGGCGCAGACGCCGACGGGGTTGGCGGTGACGGCGCGGATGGAAGGCCGGGAGGGCGAGAGCGGCATGATCGAACTGCCGATGGCCTGAGTGGGCGGCGTTTTCTCCTTCTCCCTACAGAACTCCCCGGTACATCTCCTCCAGGCTCAGCGAGCGGCCCAGGCAGGGCACGGCCACCTGCCCCGCCCCCCGGTGCTCGCGCATGACCCAGCCCGCCTCCCCGCGCTGGTACTCCACGACGTACCGCTCGTCCTGCGAGACGATGAGGTAGGTCTGGAGCGTGGGAATGGCCGTGTAGACCTGATGCTTGGTGCGACGGTCGTTGTGGGCCGTGCTGCCGGAGAGGACCTCGACCAGCAGGCAAGGGGCCGTCTCGAAATAGCGCCCCGGCTGCTCTCCGCTGCACACGAGCATCACGTCTGGGTAGAAGTAGCTCGACGCGCTGGGGATGTAGAGTTGCATGTCGGACTGGTAGATGCGGCAGCCCAGACGGTCGGCGTCGGGCAGCAGGGCCGCCATGATGCGCCCGCTGATCCGCACATGCTCCCCGCTCGCCCCCGCCTGGGCATGCAGCGGGTACACGAAGCCGCCCACGTACTCGCGCTTGTAGGGACTCTCGCGCTCGGTACGCAGGTAATCGGCCTCGCTCATCGCCCGGGGGGCAGGGTCCGTCATGGGGTTAGTTTACGGCGGCGGAGACGGATCCCTGCCGTGATGCTGAGCAGCCCCACCACGAGACAGCTCAGCGAGAAGATCAGGCTGCCGGTAGTAAAGGTGTAAGTCGCGAAATCGTAGCTGGGGCTGTCCGTTAACGTGCCGTCGGGTTCATGCCAGACCCCCTCCGAACGCACGAGAACACCTAGCACCCAAATCCAGAGCGGAATGAGCGTCAGAATGACGGTCCCCAGCCAGAGCCTCACCCGCAACCACCCCAGCGCGAGGCCGGTGCCGGTCAGGAGGCCCAGGAACAGCAGGTCGAAGCGAACCGGATTCGCCAGACCCCAAGTGCCCAGCGGGTTGGTATCGATGTGCCAGGCCGCCCGGGAGATCAGAACCGGCACCGCCAGCCAGCAGGCGGCCAGGGCCAGTGCGGCGGTCAAGGAGAGGAGGCCCTGGGAGAGCAGGGAGGTCACTCTGGCCCGGCGCAGGGTCCGCCGGACGTCCGACGCCCACCCCGCATCCTCCACGCTCGCCGCCTCGTTCTCCATCCCGCGCCGCCAGTCGTCGGGCCTCATGTCAGGGCTCCTCTCCGGGGGGCGGCGGGTGCGCTCTCCGACTTCTCCCGCGCCAGTCTCAGCCCCTCTTGGGTCAGCGTGTAGACGTGCCTCGGCGGCTTGCCCGCGTGCGGCGAGTCCTCCCACTCGGCCTCCAGGTAGCCCTGCGCGTGCAGCCGCTGGAGGATCGGGTAGAGCGTCCCGCCCTTCAGCCCCGCCCTCCGGCTCAGGTCGTAGCCGTAACTGGGGCCGGGATGGGAGGAGAGCAGGGCGGCGAGCACGGCGCGGGTGTGCGGGCTGGAGTTGGGCGAGCGGGCCATACTCTATTTCTATATATAGACTTTGAAGTCAAGAGGAGGCGAACCTCCCCTGTCCTCAGGCGGGGACGCTCAGGCCCAGGGCCTCACGCAACTCGGCGTGTGTACCGAGGACCCGTGCTGCGCCCGCGCCCAGCAGCGCTCCCGCGCCGTCCGGGTGGGCGTGTCCGCCCGCGAGGAGGCCCCAGACGGTCGCTCCCGCCGCCACGCCCGCGCGCAGGCCCGTCACGCTGTCCTCCACGACGAGGCAGCGGGTGGGGGAGACGCCGAGGGCCGCCGCCGCGTGGAGGTACAGGTCGGGGAGGGGCTTGCCGCGCCCGCCGACGTGCGCCGGGTCGTAAGCGTGCTGACCCACCAGCCCCGCGAGACCCGCCGCCGCGAGCTTGAGGTGCAACCTCCCCCGCTGGCTGTTGCTCGCCACCGCGAAAGGAAGGCCCGCCGCGCTCAGCGCCCGCAGGGTATCCGCCGCCCCCTCGATGGCCGGGGTGTCCTGGAAAGCGGCGGCGAGGCGCTCGTCCAGCAGGGAGACGAAGTGGCCGGGCCGCTCCCAGCCGTGCTCGGCGCGCAGCCAGGCGAAGAGCGCCTCGTGCGTCCCGCCCACCGCCCGCGCGAGCAGGGCCTCCCGGTCGAGCATGAGCCCATGTTCGGCCAGGGCCTGGGTCCACACGGTATTTGCCAGCGCCTCGCTGTCCACGAGCACACCGTCGAGGTCGAAGAGGACAGCTTCAAAGTCGTGCCCGCTCACAAAACGTCGCTCTCCGGCCCCTGCTCCCACCCGGCGAGGATGTGGACGTGGGTGTGGAAGACAACCTGCCCGCCGCCGGGGCCGCAGTTCACGACGAGGCGGTAGTCCGGCGCGTGCTGGCGGGCGACCCTGACCGCCGTGAGCCACAGCTCGCCCATCTCGGCGGCGTCCGTGATCTCATCCACCCGGGTCGTCACCTTCTTGGGGATCACGAGGAGGTGGATGGGCGCCTTGGGGGCGATGTCGCGGATGGCGATGAACTGATCGTCCTCGTACACCACGTCGCTGGGGAGCTCGCGGGCGATGATGCGCTCGAAGAGGGTGCGGGTCCGGGCGGAGTCGGGGGCGGGCTCGGCGTTGGTCATGCCTTCACTCTAAGGGGGCCGCGCCCCCCGGAACGGCAGACTCAGGGACATGAGCCGACGTTCTCCCCGTCTTTCCAAGCGTCTGCTGCTCGCCGCCGGGATCGGGCTGCTCGCCGCCCGGCGGACGCTGGCGACTCCCTACGCCCTGAGCGGCAGGCGCGTGCTGATCACGGGCGGGTCGCGCGGCCTGGGGCTGGCGCTCGCCCGCGAGTTCACGTCGCGGGGGGCCCGGGTGGTCCTGATGGCTCGCAGCGCCCCCGAGCTGGAGCGCGCCGCCGCCGACCTGCGGGGCCGGGGGGCCACCGTCCACACCGTGACGGGCGACCTGACCGTGGCCGCCGACATCGAGCGCGCGGTCGAGGAGGTCGCCCGGGTGTACGGCGGCCTCGACGTGCTCGTGCACAACGCGGGGCTGATTCAGGTCGGGCCGCTGGAGAATATGACGGAAGCCGACTTCCGCGAGATCACGGAGATCAACGCCTTCGCGCCCCTGCGCCTCACCCGCGCGGCCCTGCCCCTGCTGCGCGCCTCGCGGGGGCGGGTGCTGATCGTGTCCTCCATCGGCGGCAAGGTCGCCGTGCCCCACCTCGCCCCGTACTCGTTCAGCAAGTTCGCCGTCACCGGGCTCGGGCAGGCCCTGCGCGCCGAACTCGCCCGCGAGGGGGTGGGCGTGACCACCGTCTGCCCCTGGCTGATGCAGACCGGGAGCCCGCGCCACGCCCTCGTGAAGGGGCAGGTCACGAAGGAATACACCCTCTTCGCCACCCTCGACAACCTGCCCCTGCTGTCTCTCGACACCACCGTCGCCGCCCGCCGCATGGTGGACGCCCTCGTGCGCGGCGACGCCGAGGCGATGATCGGCGGCCCCGCCCTGCTGATGCGCTACGCCCAGGCCCTCGCGCCGCAGCTCACCGCCGACCTCCTGGCGCTGGGGAACCGTTTCCTGCCGGGCCCCTCCACCGGGGACCGCGCGGTGCCGGGCGCGAGTGCGGAAACGGCGCTGACCCGCAAAAACCCCATCAAGCGCGCGTCGGAGGCCGAGTTCAACGAGGGGGGCAGCGTCGCTTCGGGGGGAGAGGGGCGGTCCTGAGCCGCGGTCAGCTCTCCGCCATCCGCATAAGGGAAGCGTTCGCCCGGGCATCGGCGAACACTTCTTCCTGTCTTCGCTGAGGGCTGACCGCTCACCCCACCCCCTCGTCGAACGGCGTCACCGGCACCGCCCGTTTGTGCCGGGTCGCCAGGAAGAGCCGTTCGAGCCGCTCGGCGACCTCCCCCGGCACCTCGCGCCCCTCCAGGTAGTCGTCGATCTGGCGGTAGGTCAGGCCGAGCGCCACCTCGTCGGGGAGGCCGGGGCGGTCGTCCTCCAGGTCGGCGGTGGGCACCTTGCGCCAGGTGCTCTCGGGAGCGCCGAGGTGTTCGAGGAGGCGCGCCCCCTGCCGCTTGGTCAGGCCCGTGAGCGGCGTGAGGTCCACCCCGCCGTCGCCGTACTTGGTAAAAAAGCCCGTCACCGCCTCGGCGGCGTGGTCGGTGCCCACGACGAGCAGGTTTTCCTGACCGGCGACCGCGTACTGGGCGATCATCCGCTCGCGCGCCTTGATGTTCCCCCGCACGAAGTCGCGCAGCGGCGTGCCCAGCGCGGCGTGGGCCGCCCCCGCGCTCGCGTCCGCCGCCGCCTTGATGTTCACGGTGAGGGTGCGGTCGGGGCGGATGAATCCCAGGGCGGTCTGGGCGTCCGCCTCGTCGGCCTGCTCCCCGTACGGCAGCCGCATGGCGACGAAGGTGCACTCCCCGCCGCCCCCGCGCACCCGCTCGGCGGCCAGTTGGCACAGCCGCCCCGCGAGGGTGCTGTCCTGCCCGCCGCTGATCCCCAGCACGAAGCCGCGCGCGGGAGTGCGCCCCAGGTAGCCCACCAGAAAGGCCACCCGGCGCTCGACCTCGGCGGCGGGGTCGATGTCGGGCAGGACGTGGAGGTCGCGGAGGATGTGTTCCCGGAGGGCAGGGTCGGCAGGCATGGCGGGAGTGTAAGCCGTCCGGTCGCGGGTAGGCTTTCACCGTCTTTCCGCGACCGGCGCAGAAGGCGGAAGGCAGAAAGCAGCAGGCCGGGGGCAAGCTTTTCTCTTGACCAGGTTCAACCTATCGGGGCAGAAGAGGTTTGACCCTCGCCCCTTGCGGGAGAGGGCGTTGCGAAGCAACGGGAGAGGGGGCGTGTGACCCACATGGCCGCCCCCTCAAAGCCAACGGACGCAGGCCACTCGGCACAGAGAAAAGCCTGGGCCATAAGCGAGTGCCCTGGCCTTCTGCCTTCGACCTTCTGCTCGCACTCGTGCAGAAGGTCTACTCCACTGTCACGACCACCTTGCCGCGCACCTGATGTCCTTCCGCATAGGCGTGGGCCGCCCCGATCTCCTCCAGGGAGAAGGTCCGGTCGAGGGGCACCCGCAGCTTGCCGGAGTCGATCAACCGGGTGAGCAGGCCGAGGTCGAGCCCGCGTTCCGCCGTCCGCACAGAGGCGAAGCGGGGCTGGGGGCGGTGCAGGGAGGCGCGCACCTCGGCGGGGGAACCCGGAAAGGGCTTGGTGCTGACGAGCCTTCCCCCCGGCGTCAGGGCCCCCTCCACCCGCGCGAGGGTAAGCGCAGGGGGCGTGTCGAGGATCAGGTCCCACCGCCCGCCCCGCCCGCCCAGGTCGGCCTCCCCGGTGGCGAGGACCTCGTGCGCGCCCAGTTCCCGCACGAAGTCGAGCTTGGCGGCGCGGGCGACCCCCGTCACGTGGGCGCCGAACAGCCGCGCGAGGAGCACCGCGAAGGCGCCGATCCCGCCCGCCGCCCCGTACACCAGGACCCGTTCCCCGGGCCGCAGCCTCCCCAGCCCCCGCAGCGCCTGCAACGCGGTGAGCCCGGCCAGGGGCACCGCCGCCGCCTGCGCGAGCGGCACGCTCTCGGGGGCAATCGCCACCCGCGACTGCCGGATGGTCACGTACTCCGCCGCGCCCCCGCCCCCGTGGCCCACGACGGCGTACACCCGCTCGCCCGGACGGAAGGCCGTGACCGCCGGACCGCACGCGGCGACCTCGCCCGCCACGTCGAAGCCCGGGGTGAGGGGCAGTTGCAGCCGTCCGAGAAGGCCCAGCCCACCCCGGCGCAATCGCAGGTCGGTGCCGTTGACGCTCGACGCGCGCACCCGGATCAGCACCTCGTCCCGCTCGGGGAAGGGCCAGGGCACCTCCTCGATCCTCAGGACCTCGGGAGGGCCGAAGGCGTGGAGTCGGGCGGCCCGCACCTCAGTTGCTGATGGCGGGGGCCTGCCGCACGTACTCGCGCCCCTCCACCTGGTCGAGCATGAAGCGCGACACGCTCGCGCGGGTGATCTGCGTGCCGACCATTCCGACCATTCCGACCCGCAACGGTCCCTCGGGCCCGTCGGTGAGGCGCGGCACCCGCACGACCGTCCAGTCGAGGCCACTCTCGCGGATCAGGGTCGCGTGCGCCACCGAGTCGCGCAGCACGTCGGGCTGGAGGAGGCGCAGCGCGGTGCGGAACACGTGGTCCACGACCTTGGGCTGGTCCCCGGCAAAGGGCACCCCCGCCCCCGTCAGCGTGATCAGGCGCCCGATTCCCTGCTCGGACAGCACGCCGGTCAGGTGCCGCGCCGCGAGGGTCATCACGTCGGGCGGCCCGCCCCGCACCGGCCCGAGGGCGCTGAGCACCACGTCCGCCCCCCCCACGAGCCGGGCGACGGCCTCCCGGTCGCGGGCGTCCCCGGGAACGACGGTCAGGAGGTCATCTTCCTTGCGGTGCACCTTCTCCGGCGTGCGCGCGAGCACCCGCAGGTGGTGGCCCCCCACGAGGGCCTGGTCGATCAGGAGCCGTCCCGTGCGGCCCGTGCCGCCGAGCAGCGCGAGCGTCGTCATGCCCGCCCCGCGCCGGGAAGACCGGGAAGGAGGAGCGGGGACGCGAGGGGCAGGGGTGGATTCATGGTTTCGCCTCCAGGGCGCGCGCCGAAAGGGGGGACAAGCGCCGCGTGCCCGGAGTGTGACAGAAAGCCGGGTCCGTCAGCGGAGGAAATCTGACGGTGGGGCCCCGAGCCGTGGTTCCCACGCCCGAGAGCGGTCCTTCATGCAGGGGAAGCGGGACCGGGAGCGCAGGAGGACCGTATTAGACTCTCCGGCGATGACCAGCACCGTCTCCCCGCCCGCCCCACTTCCCGTGGACGACGCCATCGACCGGCTGGGCCTGGGCCCCTTCCAGTGGAGGTTGCTCGCCATCTGCGGCCTGACCTGGGCGGCGGACGCGATGGAAGTCCTCCTGATGGGCTTCGCCCTCCCCGGCATCAGCGCCGCCTTCAGCCTGGAGCGCGGCTCGGCCTCCGCCACGCTCCTCCTCACCGCCACCTTCGCGGGAATGCTCGTGGGCGCCCTCTTCTGGGGCTGGCTCGCCGACCGCATCGGGCGCCGCACCGTCTTCCTGATCACCGTCACGCTGGGGGTGGTCTTCGGCCTGGCGGGCGCCTTCGCCCCGGGGGTGGCGTGGCTCGTCGTCGCCCGCTCCCTGACGGGTTTTGCCATCGGGGGGACGCTCCCGGTGGACTACGCGATGATGGCCGAGTTCGTGCCGACGGCGTGGCGGGGCCGCTTCCTGGTGTACCTGGAGAGCTTTTGGGCGCTGGGAACGGTGGCGGTCGCGGCCCTCGCCTGGGGACTGAGCACCGCCTTCGAGCCCGAGGTGGCGTGGCGCTGGCTCCTCGCCCTCGCGGCGCTGCCGGGGGTGGTCGGGCTGGTCGCCCGGCTGGGCATCCCCGACTCGCCCCGGTCGCTCCTCGCGCGGGGGCGGCAGGGGGCGGCGCGCTCGGCGCTGGAACGGGTGGCGCGGGCGAACCGGACCCGCCTTCCCGACGCACCTCTCGCCGTGCCTCCTCCTGCTCCTCGCGTGACGCCCGCCGCGCTGTTTCGGGGATCACTCAGCCGCCGCACCATCCTCCTCGCGCTGGTCTGGTTCGGGCTGAGCCTGGGGTACTACGGCATCTTCTCGTGGCTCCCCTCCTACCTGCGGGCGCAGGGCCTCGACCTGGGGGCGGTGTACCGAACCTCCCTCCTGCTCGCCCTCGCGCAGATTCCGGGCTACGTCCTCGCCGCCTACCTCGTGGAGCGGATCGGGCGGCGGGCCACGTTGGTCGGTTACCTCGCCGCGAGTGCCCTGGGGGCGTACCTCTTCCTCCTCGCGGACACGGCCAACGGGGTGCTGCTGACCTCCGCCGGGCTGTCCTTCGCGCTGCTGGGCGCCTGGGGGGCGCTGTACGCCTACACGCCGGAACTCTTCCCCACGCCGCTGCGGACAACGGGCATGGGCTTCGTGAGCGGCATGGCCCGCCTCGCCAGCGTCCTGTCGCCGAGCGTCGGGGCGCTGCTGCTGACCGGGCAACTCGCGGTGGCGCTGACCCTCTTCGCCGTGTGCTTCGCCGTCGCCGCCGTCTGCGGGTGGGCCATCGGGGTCGAGACACGGGGCCAGCGGCTGCCGGAGGTGGTGGGATGACCGCCTCGCCGCTCTTCACCGACCTCTACCAGCTCACCATGATGCAGGGGTACTTCAGTCACGGGCTGCACGCCCAGGAGGCGGTCTTCGATCTGTACTTCCGCAAGCTGCCTTTTCAGGGCGGGTACGCGGTCTGGGCCGGGCTGGAACCCGCCCTGGAGATGCTGGAGGGACTGCGCTTGTCTGAGGACGACCTCGCCTATCTGGAGTCGCTGAACCTCTTCGCGCCCGACTTCCTGGAGGCGTTGCGGGGCTGGCGCTTCACGGGCCGGGTGACCGCCTTCCGCGAGGGCCGGGCCGTCTTCCCGCACGAGCCGCTGCTGACCGTCACCGCGCCGCTGTGGGAGGCGCAACTGGTCGAGACGGCGCTGCTGAACACCCTCAACTTCCAGACCCTCGTGGCGACGAAGGCGGCCCGCTGCGTCCTCGCCGCCGGGGCCAGCCCGCACGGTGGGCAGGTCGTTGAGTTCGGCGCCCGGCGCGCGCAGGGACCGGACGGCGCCCTGAGTGCGGCCCGCGCGGCGTTCGTGGGTGGAGCGGTGGGCACGAGCAACGTGGAGGCGGGGCGGCTGTTCGGCATCCCCGTCAGCGGCACCCACGCCCACGCCTGGGTGGAGAGCTTCCCGGACGAATTGGCCGCCTTCCGCGCCTACGCCGCGCTCTACCCGGACGCGACCACCCTGCTGCTCGACACGGTGGACACGCTGAGGAGCGGGTTGCCGAACGCCCTGACCGTCGCCCGCGAACTGCGCGCCGCCGGGCACGAGTTGAAGGGGGTGCGGCTCGACAGCGGCGACCTCGCGTACCTGTCGCGGCACATCCGCTCGGCGTTCGACGCGGCGGGCTTCCCGGACGTGCGGATCGTGGCGAGCAACGACCTGTCCGAATCCGTCATCGCCTCCATCATCGCGGAGGGCGGGCGGGTGGACGTGTACGGGGTGGGCACCGGGCTCGTCACGGCGGGCGGCGAGGGGGGCGGGGCGCTTGGCGGCGTGTACAAGCTCGCAGCGCTGAACGGCGTGCCCAAGATGAAGCTGACGGGCGAGCCCGCCAAGTCCAGCCTGCCGGGGTCGAAACGGGTGTGGCGGGCGGTCGATGAAGACGGCCAGTATGCCCTCGACGTGCTCACGCTGGGGGACGAGCCGCAGGCGGGCGAGCGGGTCAGCGACCCCACCAATCCCCTGCGCTCCACCCGACTGCCGGACGGGTTGGTCTGGACGGACGCCCGCGAGGTCGTGATGGAGGGCGGACGGCGCACTGGGACCCCCGAGACGCTGGCCGAGGTGCAGGCACGGGCACGGGAGGAGCTGGGTCGCCTTCCCGCGGGCACCCTCCGCCCCCTCAACCCCCACCTCTACCGGGTGAGCCTGGGCGGGGACGTGGCCGAGTTGCGCGACCGGGTGGCCGACTCGCTGCGCGCCCACACGGGATGAGTGGGGGGGAGGCTCGGGCGGCGGTCTACGTGGGCCGTTTCCAGCCGCCGCACCGGGCGCACCTGGGGACGGTGCAAGGCGCCCTGGGCGCCTTCCCGCGCGTGCTCGTCCTGCTGGGCAGCGCGAACCTCGCCCGCTCGGTCCGCAACCCCTTCACGGCGGAGGAACGGGCCGGGATGTTCCGCGCGGCGTTGAGGGACGTGGGGGTAGCCAAAGGCCGTGTCCTCTTCCGCCCCATCGCCGACCGCTTCGACGCGGACGCCTGGGCGGCGGACGTACGGGCGGCGGCGCGGGACGTGCTGGGGGACGTGACGCCCGCCCTCGTCGGCTTCGAGAAGGACGCGAGCACGAGCTACCTGCGCTGGTTCCCCGGCTGGGAGCGCCTTCCCACCCCGTCCGTCCCCGGCCTGAACGCGACCGACCTGCGGGCAGCGTTCCTGACCGGGCGACCCCTGCCGGAGGGGGTGCCGGAGGCGGTGCGCGCCTTCCTCGCCCGCTTCGCCCTCACCCCCGCCTTCAGACGTTTGCAGGTCGAGTGGGCGGCGGTGGAGGCGTCCCGCGCGTCCCTCCCGCCCGGCGTCCATCTCCACGAGGAACGCTGGCTCTGCGTGCGGGGGGAGCAGGTGTGGCTGCACACCCGGACTGAACCCATCGGACGCGGCCTGTGGGAACTCCCGGGGCGTGTCCTCCCGCCCAATGAGCGGCCCGCTCTCCCCGCCGATGTCGTCATCGACCACCCCGCCCGCGCCCTCGTCGCCCCCACGACGGCGCACGTCTACCTGCGGCCCGTTCCCGACTTCCTGCCCGCCCGCCCGCGGACCCTCGCCCGCGCCCTCGTCCAGCCGCGCCGCTTCCACGAGGATCACCACGTCTTGCTGACGCGCTGGCTGGCGGGGGAGTTGCGGGGCGAAGGGTAGTCACTCCCCCAGCAACTCCCGCACTCCCTGCACCGGCGTCAGCGTCCCCGCCAGCACCTCCGCCCGCAGCGACCGCAGCCGCTCGGCGTCGATCCCCGCCTGAAACGCGCGCCACGCCGCCTCCCGAAGCAACTCCCCGAACCACGCCCCGGTCTGCGTGCGGCGGCGGCGCTCCACCCGCTCCGGGTCCGAGCGGTACTCCTCCACCGCCGCCCACACCTCGTCCAGCCCGGCCCCCGTCAGCGCGGAGGCTTGCAGGGCGCGGGGTCGCCACGGCGCGTCGTGGGGGGTCAGCAGCCGCAGCGCCGCCGAGAGTTCCCGCTGGGCGACCCTCGCCGCCGCCGGGTCCGCGTCGGCCTTGTTCACCACGCACAGGTCGGCGAGTTCCATGATCCCGCGCTTGATGCCCTGGAGTTCGTCACCTGCATTGGGCAGCGTCAGCAGCACGAAGAGGTCGGTCATCGCCGCCACCTGCGTCTCGCTCTGGCCGACGCCCACGGTTTCGACGAGGATCACGTCGAAGCCCGCCGCCTCGCAGAGGGTGATCGCCTCGCGGGTGCGCCGCGCCACCCCGCCGAGCGTCCCGCCGCTGGGGCTGGGGCGGATGTAGGCGTTCGGGTGAACGGTGAGGGCGGGCATCCGCGTCTTGTCCCCCATGATCGACCCGCCCGTCCGCTGGCTGCTCGGATCGACCGCCAGCACCGCGACCCGGTGCCCCGCGTCCGCCAGCCGCACCCCCAGCGCCTCGATGAAGGTGGACTTGCCCACCCCCGGCACGCCCGTCAGCCCCACCCGCACGCCCCGCCCGGCGTGGGGCAGCACCTGACTGATTAACGTCTGCGCCTCCCGCTCGTGGTCGGGTCGGGTGGATTCGGCGAGGGTGATCGCCTTGGCGAGGGCGCGGCGTTCCCCGGCGAGGAGGGGAGCGGCGAGGGGGTGCGGCGGGTCGGCGGCGGGCATGGGGCTCAGTCTGGCGCGTTTGGGGAGGGCAGCACTACTCCCGGACGCCCGTCCAGACCAACGGCGTTTCATCGGCACACAGCGGGCAGCTCTCCGCCGCGAAGGTCCGGTAAGGGTGAGGCGCGAGCGGCACGGCGGGCACGTCCGGCAAACGGGCCCCATCCCGCACCGCCCAGGCACTCAGCCCCAGCGCCTCGTGCCCCCCCTCCCGCAGCGAGCGGACGAGGACGCGGGCGCCCTGCCCGGTGCAGATCAGGTCGTCCACGAACACGACCCGCTCGCCCGGCTGCGGCACGTGCATCCGGTGGAAGACGGCCCGCTCCCCCTCCACGTTCAAGAAGGCGACGGGAAGTCCCAGGTGCCGGGCCACGAAGGCCGCGAGCACCGCGCCGCACTGGCTGGCCCCGACGATGAGGGTCGCTCCCGGAAAGGCCACGGCGATCTGTCCCGCCTGCGCCGCCGCCAGCGAGTCCAGCCGCGCCGGGCCGCGCGTCACCTCCCCCTTCTTCAGCCAGCCGGCGCCATGCAGGCCATTTCGGAAGGCCGTGTGTCCGCCGCGGCGCATCAGGTCCAGAGTCACGCCGCACACGGTAGAGCATGGGGGCAGCAAGGCGGGGAGCCCGCGCTCGTCAGGCTCCCCGGTGCTGTGCTCGGTCCCCGCTCAGGCGGGCTGGAGGTCCAGCATCCGGTTCTTCGCGTCCACGAGGACAACGCGGGGCTCGAGAAGGCGGGCTTCTTCCTCGCTGTAATTGCCATACGCGGCGATGATCACCATGTCGCCGGGCCGCATCAGGTGGGCGGCGGCCCCGTTGATGCCGATGACGCCGCTGCCGCGCGGGCCGCTCAGGGCGTAGGTGCTCAGGCGGTTGCCGTTGGTGATGTTGTAGATGTCCACGCGCTCGTTGACCAGGATGTCCGCCGCGTCCAGCAGGTCCTGATCGATGGTGACACTGCCCACGTAGTCGAGATCCGCCTGGGTGACGGTCGCGCGGTGGATCTTGGCCCTGAACATGATGCGTTCCACAACCGGGAATTGTACGGCCCACCCCCCACCTTTTGCCGTGACCTGATCCTTGATCTGACGGGGGAGGCAGGGCAGGCGTCAGCCCGCCGCCGCGCTTTCCTCCGGCAGCGTGCCGTCCACGAAGACCGTCTTCTGGTCGGTGTAGTGGACCTGCCCGGCGGGAGACCCCCGGGGCCGCCACACGAATTTGACCCGGGTGTAGTCCACCGGGACGTTGCTGCTCCCGCGCGCCTTGGAGTGCGCGGCGGCGAGACGGGCGGCGTACAGGATGTCCGGCAGCGCGAGGTCCTTGCCCCCCGCCCGCACGAGGACGTGGCTGCCGGGATACCCCTGCGCGTGGAACCAGTAGTCCAGGCTGCGCCCGATGCGGTGGGTCAGGGTCGCGTTCTCCTTGTTGTTCCGCCCGACCAGCGCCTCGAAGCCCCCCGGCGTGGTGAAGCGGATGCCGTAGGGACTCTTCTCGGGCCGCTCGGCCTGGAGGGTCTGCGAGAGCGCCTCCAACTCCTCCAGGCTCGCGGCGTCGAGTTGAGCGAGCCGTTCGCGCGCCTCCTCCAGCTCCGAACGCAGGGCGGGCTCGCGTTCGGCCAACCGCTCGTACACGTCCTCGCGGCGGCGGGCGCGGGTGTAGCGTTTCTCGGCGTTCTGCACGGCGGAGAGCTGCGGGTCCAGAGAGACGGGCACCTCGCCGCTCCCGTCGAAGGCGGGCAGGAGGGCAGACGCTGCGCCGGGCTCCACCGTGTGCGCGTACGCCATCAGGAGGTCGGCCTCGGTGCGGTCCTGGGCGGCGTTGTCGAGCCCCGCATCCGCCCGCGTCACGTCGGCGAGCTGGTTTTGCACGAGGGTCAACCTCTTTTCCAGCGGCTCGCGCAGGGCCTTGCGGAGCTGGGCGGCCTTCTCTGCCCGCGCCGCCTCGCGCGCCCCCTCCCGCATCGTCCCCTCGCTGACGGTGGGGTCCTCCACGAGGGAGCGCAGGGCCGCCAGCGCCTCCGGCCAGCGGTCGCCCGGCGCCTCGTCGGGGGAAAGGCCCGTTCGCCGGACGAGTTCGGCCCCCAGGAGCAGCCCCAGCCCGTCCACCCGTTCCCGCCACTTGCCGAGGGGAAGGGAGGCGAGAGAGCGGGCGTCCTCCTCCGTCACCCTGCGCGGGTCGAGCTTCTCGTAGGGGGGCGGCGGCGTGTAGACCCCGCCCGTCCGCACCGTGCGGAAGCGGTTGCGGCTCCCCGTGATCTCCCGCGCGGCGAGGACGATCCGCCCCTCGAAGCCCTCGCCCGCCTCCAGCACGAGGAGGTTGGCGTTGCGGCCCGTGACCTCGAAGAGGAGCCGCACGGGCGGCTGGTCCACGAAGCCCGTCTCGCCCGCGAAGTGCAGCGCGAACACCCGGTCGAGCTTGAGCTGCTCGGCCTGCACGAGGTCCCCCCGCACCCGGTTCGCCAGATACCGCTGGAACCCGTTGTGCGGGTCGCCCCTCATCCGCTCGCGCGACAGGAAGACCACGGGCTGCGGCGGTCGGTACGAGAGCACGAGGTTTCCAAGGCCGTCGAGGAGCAGCGCGGCGGTCGTCTCGTCGGGGAAGGCCCAGCCGAGCGTGCGTGCGGGCAGATGCCGCGATAAGTCCCGCAGCACCCGGGCGAGCATCAGCCCTTCCATGTGTGGCCCTCGGATCGGTGGTCGGTCATCGGGGCATGGTAGCGGCTGGGTGGAGGCGACAGACGAAAACCGCCCCGGCAAGGGCGGCAAACAAGGTGAAAGGAAGGGTGCAACCGGGAGCGAGGGCTTTACTTCAGGGCTTGCAGGACCGCCGCGAGGCCGGTGAGGAAGGCGCCGAGGGCCGTGAGGATCACGGCGATCTCAGCAGGCTTCCATTGCCTGCGCGGGCGTTTCGGTTTATCCTTACGGTGTCGAGCCATAAGGAATCACCTCCTTTCTGCACCCGAGCGGCAACTCGGGTGCTTTCGCTTGTACCCGTGTTGCGCCCCCCACCCGGTTGTCATGCACCCCGTCCCGTGAAGGGACACGGTGACTCTACCTCATTTCGGGAGCATGGCCGGGCGGTTCCCAAGCTGCCCGACCCAACTTCCCCAGATAAAACGAGAGGCGGGCCCCGCAAGGCCTGCCCCTCCCTTTCCCTGCGTCTTACCAGAAGTTGCCGATGCGGAAGTAGAACTTGCTGCTCGCGTTCTGGGGGCTGTAGCCGTAGTCGAAGCGCAGGCTGGGCAGCCGAGCCCCGCCGAAGCCCAGGTTGAGCTGGACGCCCGCGCCGACGCCGTAGTTAAGGCTGAAGGCCTCGCCGTCGTTCCAGGCGTCGCCCGCGTCGGCGAAGAGGACGCCGTACACGCCCTGGGTAAATGAATTGGTGAGGTTGAAGTCGTAGCGGTACTCGGCACCGGCGGTGAAGTAGTTCGTGCCGAAAAGCTGGTTGTTCTCCAGCCCGCGCAGTTGCCGCGCCGCGACCGGGGTGCTGCCGCCGCCCACGTAGTAGCCCGTGCCCGTGGGAGTGGTGCCGTTGATCGTGCCTGCGTTCGCCCGCACGGCAATCGTCTGCTGGCGGGTCTGCACGCCGAAGCCCTTGTCGAGGGTGCGGCCCAGCCCGAAGTAGGTGCTCGCGCCGCCCTCGATGTCCGTCCAGCCCACCGAGCGCGCCCCCGAGACGCCGAAGTTGTACGACAGGTCGGCGCTCGCGCGCACGCCCCGGCTGGGGAACTCGGGGTTGTCGGTCGTGTCGTAGTTCAGCCCGGTGCGCAGGGTGGTCGTGCGGGTGGCGGGCGTCAGCAGGGTCCGCGCCTGCTCGTCGGTGGTGGCGCTCGTCTCGCCGTCCTGGAGCCCTTCGAGGAAGTAGGTGCGGTAGCTCGTGCCCACGCCCACCGAGCCCCTCAGGTTGCGGGTGAGGTTGCGCCCCACGTTTACGCTGAAGCCGCTCGTCCGCACCGTGTACTGGCGCCCGGTGTCCTCGTCCTCGCCCGTGGTGGGATTGTTCTGCGTCAGCGGCAGGTTGCCCGCCACCGAACTCCCCACCGAGGCCGTCAGGCTGGTGCGGTTCTCGCGGAAGTCGAGGAAGTTCAGGTCCAGCCACGGAATCGTGTACGAGACGTTGCCGACGAGGTTTTGCCCCGCGTCGTTTTGCTGGGCCCCCGCCGTCACGCTGACGTTGTGCCCCAGCCCGAAGACGTTCGGGTTGCTGTACGACGCCTCGCCGCCGAAGCCCGTCAGGCTGTCGTAGGAGAGCGCGAGGCTCACCGGGATGCCCTGGTTGCCCTCCGCCACGGTGAGCACGTACGTCACGCTCTCGGGGTTTTGCGGATCGCTGCGGACGTTCTCGCCCACAACCTGCACGTAGCCCAGGCGGCTCACGTTGGCGAGCCCGGCGCGCAGTTCGTTCAGGTTGAAGAGGCCTCCCGGCCTCGGCAGCTCGCGCAGGATCACCCGGTCCTGGGTGCGGTGGTTGCCCTGCCACTGAAGCTCGTACCCGGCCAGCCTCACCTCCCGGAGGTTGAAGGTCAGCGTGCCGTTCTCAAAGGTGATCGCGTCCCGCGTGCTGACCTCGTACCCGGCCTTGCGGTAGGCGTCGCGGATCGCCAGGAAGTCCTCCTGCGCGAGCTGCGGCGAGTACACGTCGCCCACCTTCGTCTTCACGGCGGCGCTCAAGGTGGCGGTGGGCACCCGGGTGTTGCCCCGGAAGGCGATGGTCCGCACCGGCCCGGTCGTCACCTCGGCGGCCCCGAAGAACACGGCGGCCTGACCGGGATTCTGGGGGTCGGGTTGCAGCGCGAAGCCCACCGGCTTGCCCGTCGCGTTCGAGAGCGCGCGCACGTCCGCCTGGATGCGCGAGAGCACCAGCGGCTGCCCCACCCGCGTCTGGAGGGCGGGCGTGGCCGTCCCGGCGGGCAGCCCCAGCGCGTCGAGACTCACCGCGCTCGCCCGGCCCTCGACCACCCGCACGCGCAGCACGCCGTTTTCCAGGGTGGTGGACGCCGTGTTCACGCCGCTCTGGAGGTATCCGGCAGTCGAGTAGGCCCGTTGCAGGCCCTCGACGGCGGCGTAGTACGCGGGCACGGAGAAGCGCTTGGCGTCGTAGATCGGGCGGAAGAGGTTCGTCACCGTCTCGCGGGGGATCAGGGTCACGCCCTCGACCTCCACGCGGGTCACGGGGGCGGTCTCGTCCACCACGAAGTTGACGTTCACCGTGCCGTCGCGCTGCGTCTGGGTCTGCGCGCTGATGCTCGGCACGAAGGGGAAGCCCTCCGAGCGGAAGTTCTGCGCCAGCGCTTCTTTGGCCTGATCGAGCCGCCCGGTGTTCAGCGTGGCGCCGGGCGCGATGTTGAGCAGCTCGGCGATGCTCGACTTGAAGCCCTCGGCGGGGAGGAAGGTCAGGCCCGTGACATCGACCTTGCCGATGGTCGCGTTGGGCGTGACCGTGATGACGAGCGTGTCGCGCCCGCCGATGGTCCGCAGGTCGGCGGTGGCGGTCTTGAAGTACCCGGTCGCCAGCACGTCCTGCTCGACGAGGCGCAGGTTGACGCTGGAGAGCGCGGCGCCCGGCTGGACGCTGAGCGTGGCCCGAACATAGTTGGAAAGCAGGTCGTTGGTGCCGTTGACCACCACGTCCTGCACGGTGGCGGCGGTTTGCGCCACGGCGACCGGAGCGGCGAGGACAAGAGTCAGGGCGAGGGTGTGGGGATGTCGCATGCTTCTCCTAGTCTGGCACGGGGCGGCGGGGCTCTCCCCGGCAAAGTGCCGCAGATGGACACGGAACCTCACCTTTCCCGCTCCAGGGCTGAGAAAGGTGAAGGGGACTTGACGCGCCCTCCACCTCCGGCGCCCGCCTGGACGTGCCCCACCGCTCCGGCCCACAATGTCGGGCGTGTGCCCCGCCCCCCGTTCCCCCGCGAGCCCGCCCCGATGAGCCTGCCCGAGGTCCTGGCCGGACTGCGCGAGGCCGAGGCCGCCTCGGGCCGCCCGCCCGGCAGCGCGCGCCTCGTCGCCGTGACGAAGGGGCAGCCGCTCGCCGCGATCCGGGAGCACGTGCTCGCCCACGCCGCCCTTCAACCCGGAGGCTTCCCCCTGGGTGAGGGCCGCGCCCAGGAGCTGCGTGACAAGGTGGCCGAGTTCGAGGCGGAGGGCTTGACCGGCACCGAGTGGCACTACATCGGGACGCTGCAACTCAACAAGGTCAAGTACATGCGGGCTGTGACGCTGATTCACGCGCTGGAGGACGTGCGGCAGGCGCAGACCATCGCCGACCTCGCCGCGAAGTGGGGCCGCGCCCCCGACGTGCTCCTGCAACTCCATAACGGTGAGCCGCAGAAGCACGGCGTTGCCCCGGGGGACCTGCGCGCCGTGTACGACGGCGTGAGGGCGACCGGCCTGAGTGTGCGCGGCCTGATGGTGATGGCCCCCGACACGGAGGACGAGGCGGCGATCCTGCGGGTTTTCAAGGACACGGCCCGCCGGGCGTACGACCTCGGGCTCGGCGAACTCAGCATGGGCATGAGCGGCGACTACCCGCTGGCCGTCCGGGCGGGGGCGACCCTCGTGCGGGTGGGCACGCGGCTCTTCTCATGACGCGCGGGCCCATCATGAAGCCGTCATGAACGTCCCCATTCCATCCTCGCCCCTCCCCGCGTCCGAGCCCGGCCTGAGTCCCCGTGACATCCGCTACCAGGAGTTCCCCAGCCGCCTCCAGGGCCTCGACCGCGCGAGCGTGCGCGCCTTCCTGGGCCGGGTGGCCGACGGGCTGGAGAGCCTGCTCAAGGAACGCCAGGTCCTGCAAGGCCGCCTCGCCGCGCTGGAGACCGAGCTGGAGGAACGCCGCGAGGCCGAGGACGCCATCCGCCGGGCGGTGGTCGCCGCCGAGAACATGGGGCGCGACCTGCGAGAGGCGGCGGGGCGGGAGGGCGAGGCCTTGATCGAGCAGGCCCAGGCCCGGCGCGAGGCCATCGACCGTGAGGCGGAGGCCCGCGCCGCCGAGCTGACGGCCCGGCACCGCGCCCGCCTGAGCGAGCTGGAAGACGAGTTCCGGGGGCGGCGCGCGGAGTTGGAGCGCGAGCACCACGCCCTCACGCTGGAGCGCGACCGGGCGCACGCCGAGCGCACCGTCTACCTGGAGAGGGCCTACAGCGAGCGCCACGCCGACCTCACCGCCCGCCTGAGCGCCGCCCGGGGCGAGTACCTGCAATTCGTGGCCCAGTACCGCGCCCTCGTCCACGCCTTCGCGGAGATGAGCACCCGCCACCTCCCCAACGCGGACGACCCGGCCCTGCCCGCCGGGGCCCCCCTCGACCTCCACGCCCGCGCCGTCCCCCTCCCCGAGGAGCACGAGACGGCCCACGACTCCCGGGCGGAGGCCCAACCGTCGTAGCCCCCTTCTCAGGCGTCCACGCGCCGCGCCCGGAACCGGGCGTTTCTCTTGACTGAGGACCAGGCGTTTCCTGGCTTTGAGTGAGCGGTTTCGTGGGTCACACGTCCCCTCTCCCGTTGCTTCGCGGACGCCCTCTGCTCCGCAGCTCTCCGAGTCACCCGCAAGGGGCGAGGGTCAACAACCTTCGGCCAGCGGCAATTTCCACCTTCCTTGGCTGACCCGGTAGGGTGAATCTGGTCAAGATCAAAGCCTGGCCCAGAACCGCTCGACTGGAACGCCTGGGCTCAGCCACACCAGGGCCACGCGCGCGCCCATCCCCCACAGCACCGCCGCCTGCCCGAACTCGCGGCCCCAATCTGTCGCCTGCCGCAACGTCGCGCCGGGGACGATGAGCGCCTCCTCCTCCCACTCGCCCTCGCCGTTGAGGGCCGGGAGGGGGGAGAGACCCGCCGCCGTGACCCGGGCCAGCAGGTCGGCCCCCGCCCGCGCGTTGTCCTCGTTCCTGGCCCGCCGCCCGCCCGGATTCCACGCGGTGACGACGGCCCAGCGTTCCCGTGCCCAGGAGGGAGCCGGCCCGCGTGCCTCCGAGAGCCGGAAGCGTTCGCCCGGAGTGCCGTACGTCGTGGCGAGGAAGGCCGCCCGCTGTGCCGGGTCCCCCCCGATCACGGACGGCGGACGGCGGCGTCCACGTTCAGCAGGCCCGCGCCCCGGAATTGCAGGGTGAGCTTCACGCGCTGCCCCGGCGGGAAGCTGCCTCCCAGCGCCACCCGGTACGGCGTGTCCCCGTTCACGAGGAGCGTGCCCTGGACAGGGATGGAGGAGACGGCCACGCACAGCGGCGCGCATCTCAGGAGCCGGGCGCGGCCCTGGGGGCTCCACACCCCGCTCAGCTCGTCCGCCCCCGCCGCCGTGACCCGGCCCTCCAGCACCGCCCCCGCGAAGGCCGGGCGCAGCGTCACCTCCGCCGTGGGTGACCGCGCCGCCAGCCCCGCGCCCAGGGCGGCGAGCAGGGCGAGGGGAAGGGCCCGCCTCACTCCCCCTCCTCCGCGTCCCCGTCCTCCGGCTCGCCCGCCGCCGCGTCCACGTCCGTCTTCATCAGCTCGCGCAGGACGCTCGTGGCGAAGCTGCCCCTGGGCAGGGTGAAGGCCACCGTGTAGCCGTCCTCCCCGGGCCGGAGCTCCGCCCCCTCCAGAAACACGCGCGTCAGGCGGCGGTCTCCCCGGCGGGAGGCGAAGACCTCGGGCGTCAGGCCGAACTCGGACAGCGCCTCACGTTCCAGCTCGCCCGCGTCTAGGGTCAGCGGTCTGGCCTTCTTCCCGAAGAGGGTGCCCGTCGCGCTCACCTCGCCCCGCTCGGCGCGGGGGGACTCGGCGTGCGGGTCCTCGACGAGGAAGACCCCGCCCGTGTCGTGCTTCTTCGCCATGTCGCCCGCGAGCAGCCGGTCGAAGAGGTCCCGCTCCAGCCGCAGGCTCAGGAAGCGGTTGAAGACGAGGCTCTGCACGCTCGTCGTCAGAAAGCGCCGGACGCGGGGATCGCGCAACCTCGACTCGCCGCGCAGCACCCGCAAGCCCTCCTCCGCGTTCAGACCCCGCAGGCCGAAGCGTTGCGGCCCGAAATAGTTCGGCACCCCCCGCGCCACGAGGAGGGCGAGCGTGTCCGCCGCCGTGTCCGCCGCGCCCGGCGCCTCCCGCACCCGCACCACGAAGCGGTTGCCGCGCAGGTGGCCCAGCCCGAGCTTGTTGGTGTGCCGCGCCGTCTCCAGCACCCGCACGCCCTCCATCCCGAAGGCGGGCAGCCGCTCCTCATATTTCGCGGGCACGCTGACCCACTGGGTCGTGACGGCGTGCCGGTCCTTGAGCCCCGCCACCCCCACGTCGCGGTCGCGCACGCCGAGCTGGGCGCACAGTTCGCGCACCACGTGGGCGGTCGTGTGCCCGGTCTTTTCCAGGTGGAGGTAGAGGTGCTCGCCCTCGCCGGACAGGGGGTAGGCGGGCAGTTCCTCGACGCGGAAGTCTTCGGGTCGAGCCCGCAGCCGTCCCCGCGTGCCGGGCGTGTCCGTCAGCGCGGCGAGGGCCGACCAGTCGAAAGCGAGACTCACGATGGTTGCCACCATACGCCGGGGCGGGGAAGGGGGTCCAGTCTCGGGCGGTCAGGTGGAGAGGGCGGCTGTTTTGCTCCTCCCCCTTGAGGGGAGGAACTGAACGGCGCTGGGTCTGCTCCCTCTTTACCAGTCTTCAGTTCAGCACCCGCATGTCCGCATAGGCGGGCGGCGTCCAGTCCGCGCTGAAGAGCCTGGCCTCGGCCCCCCCGCCCCGCCCCTCGGGCACGTACCACACGCGCACGCCGCCCGCGCGCTCGCCCAGCGGCAGGAGGGCGCTTTGCCCGGCGGCGAGGCGGTTGAGGGGCAAGCCGCCCTCGTCGCGCACGCGTAGCCAGGCGTTCACACCGGAAGGAGACCAGCCCGCCACCCGCACCGGACCGCTCGACACGTTCACCAGGCGCGCGCCCCGCTCGGTCAGGGTCACGCTGAGGTCGGGCCACTCGGGCTGGCGCACCCGCCCGAAGCGGACCTCCAGCCCCGGCAGCCGGGGGGCTGCGCGCCCCGCCGGGAACAGCCCCGCCGCGAGCAGCCCGCCCAGCCCCGCCAGCAGCGCGGCGAGCGCGGCGGTGACAGACGCCCCGCCGCCCCCCTGCACGGCGACGAGGCCGAGCAGGGTCAGGCCGCTCAGCAGGAAGGTCAGCGGCCACGCCCAGCCGGGCCGCTCCCGGGTGGGGCGGAAAGCACCCGGCCAGAACTCCGCGAGCAGCAGCAGGGCCGCCCCCACCCCGAAGAGGGCGGGCACGTCGGTCAGCGGGGTCAGCCACAGCAGCGCGAGGCCGGGCACCGCCCACCACGCCGCGCGCGGCACCCACCGCCGCCTCGCCTCGCCCGCCACCCGCCACAGCCAGTACGCCGCGATCAGACCCAGCACCAGCGCGTAGAGCGGCGTCAGGCGCGAGATGGGCGCGAGGGTCAGCCAGTCGTCCACGGCCTCAGCTCCCCCCTCCGGGCTGCCCCCCCGGCTGGCCGTGCCGCGCGACCTCGAAGGCGAGGTGGCCGAGTTCGTCCCGGAGGAGTCCCGTCCAGGCGGTCTGCACGGCGTTGAGGCTGCCGGGCAGGGCGAAGAGGAGCGTGCCCCCCGCCAGCCCCCCCACCGCCCGCGAGAGCATCGCCGCGCCGCCGACCTCGCGGTAGGAGAGCATCCGGAAAAGTTCCCCGAACCCCGGCATCGGCTTGGTGAGCAGCGACTCCACGACCGGAATCGTCACGTCCCGCCCGGTGATGCCCGTGCCGCCGCTGGAGATCACCACCACCGCGCCCTGCATCAGCTCGCCCAGGGCCCGGCGAATCTCGTCGGCCTCGTCGGGCACGACGCGGTAGCCTGTGACCTCGTGCCCGTGTGCGCGCAACTCCGAGAGCAGGTAGGCGCCGCTCGTGTCGGTTTCGGGGGTGCGCGTGTCGCTCACGGTGAGCACGGCGGCCCGCACGGATCTCGGCGCGGCCCCGTGGTGCTCGGTGGGGGGGTGCTCGGTGGGCGGCGGGTGGGGGGCGGGGGCGTCCGTCATGTTCGGCACGATACGCCGGGGAGGGGCGGGGGCGGGGTGGACCACTTCACCGTGCGGCCCCCGCGGCCCGGGCCCCCTCCCTGTGGCCCGTATACTTGACCGCGTGAAGCCCATCGGCCCCTACGTCGCCGCACGTGACCTGACGGGCGACCTGCCCGGGGGTGAGGTGCGGACCCTCCGCGCCACCGACCGCCTCACCGGGATGCCGGTCTTGCTCCACGTGCTGGACCAGGCCGTGGCCCTGCCGGCGCTGCCCCACGACCCGGCCCTGCTCCCCTTCACCGACTCGGGCGTGGACGGCGAGGCCGTCTACCTCGCCACCGAACTGCCCCCCCACGCCGTTCCCGCCGCCGACCCCCTGCTCGCCGCACGCGGGGCGCTCGCCGGGCTGGCGGCCCTGCACGAGGCGGGTCTCACCCACGGCGGGGTGGGGCCCGCGCAACTGTGGAGCGTCGACGGTCGCGTGGCCCTCGCCGGGGCCGGGCTGCCGTGGGCCCGGGGCAAAGCGCCGGGGGACGACCTGCGCGACCTCGCCGCCACCCTGGAGACGCTCGGGGGCCTTCCCGCGCCGCTAAGGGGCGCCCCCGAGACCCTCTCCGCCCGCGACCTCCTGGCTCGGCTGGGGCACCCCGCCGCCCCCGCCCACCACGGGACCTCCATCCTGCCGGGCGAGACGGACCCGGACGAGGCGGCGCCGGAGGAGCCCGTCCCCTCTGGCCGCCGGCTCGGCCAGGGCCGCGTCGGTTGGAAGGTGCCGGCCCTGGGCCGCGCGTCCGGGCCGGGCGGGGATGACCGGGCCGGCCCGGAGCCCGGGACCGCGCAGGGGCCCGCCGCCCTGCCCGTGGTCGAGCCGCTCGCGCCCGAGGTGCCCGGGGGGAGCCGCGGCGGCCAAGGCGCCGAGCCGCCTGTCCGGGAGGGCCCCGCGACGCGGGGGGAACCCTCCGCCGCGCCCGCCCGCGAGGTCGCCCTGGTCCCCCCGCCCCGGGTGGACATCGACCTCGGGGCCGCCGACCTGGAGGCGCTCGCCGCCGATCAGGAGGACCTGGCCTCGGTGCGGGAGAGCCTGCGCGAGACGGCGGGCCTGCCGCCCGAGCCCGACTCGCTCATCGCCGCCGCGATCCGCAGCCAGGCGGGGGAGCGTCCCCGCCCGGGCGCGGCGCCGGGTGGGGGGGCCACCCCCCGGCGCGTGGTGGACAAGCCCATCCGCATCGGTTGGGAGGACGACCACTCGTGGCGGGTGGTCCGAGGCGGGCAGAGCGCCCCCGCTCGCCCCGCCCGGAACGTGCCGCGCTGGCTGGGGCCCGCCCTGGCGCTGGGGGCCCTGCTCCTGATCGTGGCGCTGGTGTGGGCGCTGATCGCCGGACGGGCCACCCGCACTGGGGTCGCTGCCCCCCAGGCGCGGGTGGCGCAGGCCTGCTGCGACGTGCGCTTTACCGTGCGCGGCGGGGCGGGCGTGCCCGTGCGCCTGAGCATCGTCTCGGCCCCCGAGGGGTCGGGGGTGCCCTCCGGGGCGGCGGTCGGCACCGTGCCCGGCTCCGTGCGCCTCCCCGGCCCCGGCACCTACACCCTGCGCGTCGTCGCCGAGGGCTACACCCCGGGCACCGTCACCATCACCGCCCCGAGTTCGCAGCCTATCGCCATCGACCTGGGCCTGTGACCGGGTTTCCCGGCGCCCCCGTGAGAGAATCGGCCCCGTGAGCGTCGTCATCCTCGACTTCGGCAGCCAGTTCACGCGCCTGATCGCCCGGAGACTGCGCGAACTCGGCGCGTACAGCGTGATCCTTCCCGGCACGGCCAGCCTGGAGCGTATCGCGCAGGAACATCCCCAGGGCCTCGTCCTCTCCGGCGGCCCGAACAGCGTCTACGACCCCCAGTCGCCCCGCCCGGCCCCCGGCGTCCTCGACCTCCCCGTGCCCATCCTCGGCGTGTGCTACGGGATGCAGTTCCTCGCCCACGAGGCGGGCGGCGAGGTGCAGCGGGTGGGCAAACGCGAGTACGGCAAGGCCGACCTCACCCGCTACGGCGGGGGGCTTTTCGCGGGCATCCAGGGCGAGTTCGTCGCCTGGATGAGCCACAGCGACTCCGTGACGCGGCTGCCCCAGGGCTACGAAGTCGTCGCCGAGACGGCAGACACCCCGGTCGCCGCCATCGAGAACCCGCACACCCGGCGTTACGGCGTGCAGTTCCACCCGGAGGTCGTCCACACCCCCAAGGGCGGGCAACTGCTGGCGAACTTCCTGGAGATTTGCGGCGTGAGCCGTGACTGGAACGCCCAGCACATCATCAACGAACTCGTGGAGGGCGTGCGTGGGCAGGTGGGCGAAGGGCGGGTCCTCCTCGCCATCAGCGGGGGGGTGGATTCCTCCACGCTCGGGCTGCTCCTTGCGCGGGCCATCGGCGACCGCCTTACCGCCGTATTCATCGATCACGGGCTGCTGCGGCTGGGCGAGCGGGAGCAGGTGGAGGCGGCCCTGCGCCCCCTCGGCGTCAACCTGATCACGGTGGACGCGCGCCGGGAGTTCCTGGGCCACCTGGAGGGCGTCTCCGACCCCGAGCAGAAACGCAAGATCATCGGGCGCGAATTCATCCGGGCCTTCGAGCGCGAGGCGCGGGAACACGGCCCCTTCGACTTCCTCGCCCAGGGCACCCTCTACCCGGACGTGATCGAGTCGGCGGGCGGGCTGGCCGCGGACAAGCACGGCGCGGCGAACATCAAGAGCCACCACAATGTCGGCGGCCTGCCCGAAGACCTCCAGTTCAAGCTCGTCGAGCCCTTCCGAACCCTCTTCAAGGACGAGGTGCGGGAGATCGCGCGGCTCCTCGGCCTTCCCGACGCGATCCGGATGCGCCACCCCTTCCCCGGCCCGGGGCTGGCGATCCGCTGCCTGGGCGCGATCACCGAGGAGAAGCTCGATATCCTCAAGCGGGTGGACGACATCTTCGTCTCGGGGCTGCGCGAGTTCGGCCTGTACGACGGCTGCTCGCAGGCCCTCGCCATCCTGACGCCGATCCAGTCGGTCGGGGTGATGGGCGACGGGCGCACGTACTCCTACACCGCCGCCCTGCGCGCCGTGACCACCGACGACTTCATGACCGCCGAGTGGGCGCGGTTGCCCTATGACTTCCTGGCGACGATGAGTAACCGCATCGTCAACCAGGTCCACGAGATCAACCGCGTCGTCTATGACATCACCGGCAAACCGCCCGCGACCATCGAGTGGGAGTGAGGCGGGGTTCGAGGCAGTCGGAGGGCTGGAAACGCACGGTCAGAAGGATTGTGGTCCGATTCGAAGGGTGGATGGCGCGGCAGTTCGGTCACCCGGCAGGAGCGTTCGGTGGGCTGATCGGACTCCTCATGGACTGGGAAAATCGCCAGCTCAATCACTTGGTTTACAGTCAGCTCGCGCTCACGGGCCATGAGCGCATTTTGGAGATCGGCTTTGGGACTGGGCGGACGCTCGCACGCATCGCTGGGAAGATTCCGCAGGGATTCGTGGCTGGCATCGATCCTTCCGAATCGATGGTCACGAGCGCTCGCCGTCGGTGCCGACGTTGGATTCGTGCGGGCCGGGCCGAGGTCCGTCAGGGTGAGGTCTCGGTGCTTCCTTACGGGGATGGATGCTTTGATGCCGTTTTGTCCGTCAACACCGTCTACTTCTGGCCTGACCCTGAACGGGCACTGTCTGAGATTCACCGTGTGTTGAAGCCGGGTGGGCGCCTTCTGCTCGGGTACCATCCGGCGGCGGGCCTGAAAAATAAGGGCCTGGAGCAGTATGGCTTCCGGTTGTACTCCGAGGGGGCGCTGGACGCGCTGCTTCGTGAGAGGGGGTTCGCGTCCATCCGCCATACCCACGGCACCGGCACCCCCTATGGCGCTATATGCACCCGCGCATACCGCGGACCAGCTCAAGCTGATTAGTGGATTGAGGTTTCGTCAGGTCGTCACCCAACATGGGCAGGACGGCGCAGATGATTTGTCGAGTCGTTTTTGACATCATCAGCAATTCGCTTGTCACAGGTGGGTGTAAAGAGCCATCGCCCCCGAATACCCTAGTCCAGCCCGAGGTCGGTGACGGGCTCGCCCTCGAACAGCACCCCCAGCGCGGCGGCGCGGTCGTGGTCATATTGGGTCAGGTCCTCCGGGAAGGTCTTGCCCGGCTTCATGGAGAGGTACAGCGTGCCGTGGCGAAAGCCCATGCGGGTATGCCCACCCAGCGTTTCTCCCAGCAGCCAGGGCGTGCCGTGGGGAGGCAGGGGCCGCGTGTATTTCTCTCCGGTCGCGAGCAGTTCCAAACGGGTCGGCGTCTCTGCCATGATTAAGTTTGAATAAAGATGCGGCGGAAGGGTATCCCCACGGTGGGGGAAGGGAGGCCCGAGCGGTGTGATGAGGCTTCCCAACCGACCGGGGAAGCTCACGGCAACACCTGCACGAAATGCTCCACCGTCGAGAAGGAGTTGTAGAAATAGTGAAGCAACGAGCGCCACTCCTGGTACTCCGCACGTTCCTAAAAGCCCACCGTGTGGTTCTCCAGAGCCAACGCGGCACGCCCCAGTGGAGGGAAGCCCAGGGTCGGGTCTCTACCCGAACCCCTCACGCCGTCGTCTGATCCACCTGGGCGCTCTGGGAAGGCTCATCTATACCGTGCGCCAGGATGAGGTGGCCGGTCGCCATCTGCTGCCGCAGTGGGCGAATCCGGGCGTACCCCTCCGAGTCGTACCAACCGCGGGCCTGCTCGGCAGAGGGAAAGGCGAGGACCACCACCCGTTCCGGCACCGTGCCTTCCAGCGCTTGGGGCTCGCCGCCGCGCACGAGAAACTGCCCACTGTAAGGTTCGAGGGTCGCAGAGACCTGCCGCGAGTAGGTGGGGTAGCCCTCCGGGTCCTGCACGTCGATCAGGCCGATCACGTAGACGGTCATGCTTCCTCCTGAACTTCGGGGCCAGACACCTGGGGTGAAACCGCATCTCAGCCGGTCTCTGCGCTTCTCAAAGGGCAACAGGCGGAGTTGCCCCCGCCCCCTGCCTTCTCCCCCATTACACCGTCGTCTGGCTCACCTGGCGGCTCTTGCCCACCCCGGCGACGATCTGGTTGATCACCCGCAGCCACGCCCGCGCCGACGCCTCCACCACGTCCGGCGCGACGCCCGTGCCGTGAATGCTCATCTCGCCGTAACGGGTGTTCACGCTGACCTCGCCGAGCGCCTCGGCCCCCTTCGTGACGGCCTGGACGCGGTAAATCTCCAGTTCCGGCTTGATGCCGGTCACGCCGTTGAGCGCATTGAAGACGGCCTCGACCGCCCCGTCGCCGCTCGCCGTGCCCTCGCGCGGGCCGTCGGGTGTGGTCAGGCGCACGAAGGCGAGGGGCTGCATGTCGGTGCCGCTCGTGACCTGGAATCGCTCCAGCACGAAGGTCTGCGGCACGTCGGTCCGGCTTTCCACCAGGGCGCGCAGGTCGTCGGCGTAAATCTGCCCCTTGCGGTCGGCGAGGTCCTTGAAGCGGGCGAAGAGGTCCTTGACGCGCTCCTCGGGCACGTTGTAGCCCAGGTCGGTGAGCGCCTTGCGGAAGGCGGCGCGGCCCGAGTGCTTGCCCATCACCAGGACGGCGGCCTCGCGGCCCACCAGTTCGGCGTTCATGATCTCGTAGGTCTCGCGGGCCTTGATCACCCCGTCCTGGTGGATGCCCGACTCGTGCGCGAAGGCGTTGTCCCCCACGATGGCCTTGTTGGGCTGCACCGGCATCCCGCTCAGGCGGCTCACCATCCTAGAAGCGCGGTACAGCTCGCGGGTGCGGATGCCCGTGGTGAAGCCGTACACGTCCCCGCGCGTGTGGAAGGCCATCACGATCTCCTCCAGGCTGGCATTTCCCGCCCGCTCGCCGATCCCGTTCACCGTGCACTCGATCTGCCGCGCCCCGCCCTGCGCCGCCGCGACCGAGTTCGCCACCGCCATCCCCAGGTCGTCGTGGCAGTGGGCGGAGAGGATGACGTGCCCCGGTAGCGCGCCCTTCAGGTAGGCGAACAGGGCGCGCATTTCCTCGGGGGTGGTGTAGCCCACCGTGTCGGGGACGTTGATCGTCGTGGCGCCCTCGGCCACCACCGCCCGGAAAATGCGCGCCAGGAACTCGGGCTCAGAGCGGGTGGCGTCCTCCGCGCTGAACTCCACGTCATCCACGAAGGAGCGGGCCAGGCGCACCGCCTCGACCGCCCGCTCGATCACGGCGTCGGGCTCCAGGTTCAGCTTCTTCGCCATGTGAATCGGGCTGGTGGCGATGAAGGTGTGGATGCGGGGCTGTTCCGCCAGCTCCACGCCCTTCGCCGCCGCCTCGATATCGGCCCGGTTCGCCCGCGCCAGCCCGGCGATGATCGGCCCGCGGACCTCGCGCGCAATACGGCTCACACCCTCCAAGTCGCCGGGGGAGGCGATGGGGAAGCCCGCCTCGATCACGTCGACGCCCAAGCGGGCGAGCTGGTGGGCGATCTCCAGCTTCTGGGTGTGGTTCAGCGCCACGCCGGGCGACTGCTCACCGTCGCGCAGGGTGGTGTCGAAGATGCGGATGGGCTGGGGTTGTTGCTCTTGCTGGGTCATGTCGGGGCTCCTGGGGGCGCGAGGTCGGAGACGGACAAAGAAAAGCCCCGGAGGGCGGTTCCTCCGGGGGTTCAGGCAAACCTCTTTGCCGCTCACTCCACCGGAGGAACGCCAAGAAGAAGGAGGCCGAACGCTTTCATGGCTGGCATGGTAACGAGGGACACCCTGGCGGAAGGCGCAGGTGTCTAGACGCTCAGACCTCCAGCTCCTTCTTGCTGATGAAGGGCATCTGGTCTCTCAGTTCCTTCCCCACGACTTCCAACGTGTGATCCCGCATCTTGCTCCGCTGCTCGTTCATGTACGGGAAACCGCTCTCGGCGTCCCGGATGAAGCTCTGGGCGAACTTGCCCGACTGGATGTCGCCCAGCACGTCCTTCATGGTCGCCTTCGTCTCGTCCGTGATGATGCGCGGGCCGGTCACGTAGTCGCCAAATTCCGCCGTGTTGGAAATGGAGTGTCGCATCCCCTCGAAGCCCTTCTCGTAGATCAGGTCCACGATCAGCTTGACCTCGTGCAGCGTCTCGAAGTAGGCGATTTCCGGCTGGTAGCCCGCCTCCACCAGCGTCTCGAAGCCCGCCTGGATCAGGTGCGTGACGCCGCCGCAGAGAACGGACTGCTCGCCGAAGAGGTCCGTCTCCGTCTCCTCCTTGAAGGTCGTCTCCAGCACGCCCGCCCGGGTGCCGCCGATGCCCCGCGCGTAGGCGAGCGCGATCTCCCGTGCCTGCCCGGTCGCGTCCTGCCCCACCGCGAAGATGCTGGGCATCCCCGCCCCGTCCACGTACACGCGCCGGAGCATGTGGCCGGGACCTTTTGGAGCGACCAGGAACACGTCCACCCCGGCGGGCGGCTTGATGCGCCCGAAGTGGATGTTGAACCCGTGCCCGAAGGCGAGCGCCTTGCCGTCGGTGAGGTTCGGCGCGATGCTCTCCTCGTACACCTTCGGCTGCGTCTCGTCGGGGATCAGCAGCATCACCACGTCCGCCTCGCGCGTCGCGTCCTCGATACTGGCGACGCGCAGGCCCGCCTGCTCCGCCTTGACGCGGCTGCTCGACCCTTCCCGCAGACCGACGACCACGTTCAGGCCGCTGTCCCGCAGGTTCTGCGCGTGCGCGTGCGCCTGCGAGCCGTAGCCGATGATGGCGATGAGCTTGTCCTCGATGGGGGAGAGGGACACGTCGCGGTCGTAGTACATCTTGGCTGGCATTGGGGGATTCTCCTACAGAGTGTGAGGTGGGGGGGAATGTGAGCTAGGGGAGGGGGCGGCGTAAACCCCTCAGTCGCCTTCGGCGCCAGCTCCCCTCAAGGGGAGCCAGGGTGCTTTTTGGCTCCCTTTTCAGGGGAGCTGTCAGTGAAGCTGACTGAGGGGTCGCCCTCGACTCAGAACAGATTCGGCACCCCTCCCGCCTGCGTCTCGCGCGCCTCGGCAGCCTCCACGACGGGCCTCAGCGTCTCCGTCTCCCCCTCGTGGTAGACGTGGCTGGGAATGTCGGCGTTCGAGCCGCGCGTCAGGGCCACCCGCCCCGTCCGCATCGTCTCGATGATGCCGAAGGGGCGCATCTGCTCGATAAAGGCCGTGATCTTGCCCTCGTCGCCCGTCACCTCGAAAGTCAGGGCGTGGCGGCCCACGTCCACGATGCGGGCGCGGAAGTCCTCGGCGATCTGGCGCACCTCCACCCGGCTTTCCGGCGTGATGGCGACCTTCACGAGCACGAGTTCGCGGTCCACGAACTTCTCCAGGCTGTGGTCGATGATCTTCACCACGTCGTGAAGCTTTTCGAGCTGGCGCATCGCCTGTTCCACCACACCCCGGTCGCCCGTCACCACGAAGGTCATGCGGCTGAGGCCGGGGTGTTCGGTCGAGCCCACGCTGAGACTCCTGATGTTGTACCCGCGCCGCCCGAAGAGTGAGGTGATGCGGGTCAGCACGCGCGGCTCGTCGCGCACGAGGGCGGAGACGAGGTGGTCTTTCTGGCCGGGGTCGAAGGGGGCCGTCATGCGTTCTTCGCCTCCTCGGCGGCCTCGTTCTTCTCGATGCCGGGGGTGGGGCGGGGGGGTTCCGTCTCGATCATCTCGCTCAGGGAGGCCCCGGCGGGCACCATCGGGAAGACGCCGTGCTCGTTGGGCACCACGATCTCCAGCAGCGAACTCTTGGGGTCGTTCAGCCACGCGTCGATGGCCTCGGGCAATTCCTCGGCGCAGTCCGCGCGGTAGGCGGGCACCCCGTAGGCGTCGGCGAGCTTCAGGAAGTCGGGGTTGGAGTCGCCCAGGTACACCTCGGAGTAGCGGCGCTCGTGGAAGAGTTCCTGCCACTGGCGGACCATCCCCAGGAACGAGTTGTTGATGATGCAGATCTTGACGTTCCGCACGTCGTACTTCTTCAGGGTGGCGAGTTCCTGGGCCGTCATCTGAAAGCCGCCGTCCCCCGCGACCACGATGCTCCGCACGCCCGGCTCGGCCATCCCCGCTCCAATCGCCGCCGGGAAGCCGAAGCCCATCGTTCCCAGGCCGCCCGAATTGATCCAGCGCCGGGGCTTCTCGAAGCGCGCGAGCTGCGCGGCGAGCATCTGGTGCTGGCCCACGTCCGAGGAGAGGATGTCGTCGGGCCGCAGCCGGTCCACCACCGCTTTGACCGCGTACCCGGCGCCCCAGTGGTCGGGGTCCTGGGTGCGGGTCTTCCACTCGGCGACCCTTTCCCGCCACTCGGGCAGGTCGAGCTTCTGCGCCCCCTCGGCGAGAAGCCCGGCGGCCACCCGCGCGTCCCCCCGCACCGGAACATGCGTCCGCACGATCTTGCCGATCTCGGCGGCGTCGAGGTCCACGTGAATGATCGAGGCGTTCGGCGCGAAGCCGTTCACCCGGCCCGTCACCCGGTCGTCGAAGCGGAGCCCGATGCCGAGAAGCACGTCCGCCTCGGAGATGGCCCGGTTCGCCGCAACCGAGCCGTGCATCCCCGGCATCCCCAGCCAGAGGGGGTCGGAGGACGGAAAGGAACCCAGCCCCATCAGCGTCGTAATGACGGGAATGTCCCAGGCGCGGGCGAGGGCGGTGATCTCCGCCGCCGCGTCCAGCGAGCCGCCGCCGACCATGATGACGGGCTTTTTCGCGCTTTGGAGGAGTTCGCGGGCCTTCTCGATGGCCTCAGGCTTGGGCGCGGGAATCTCGGGCCGGGCGTGTGGGACGGCGATCTCCCCGTGGTAAGGCGCGAGCTGGATGTCCTTGGGAATGTCCACGAGCACGGGACCGGGCCGCCCGCTGCGCGCGATGCGGATGGCCTCGGCGATCACGCGGGGCAGTTCCTCCACGTCGCGCACGACGTAATTGTGCTTGGTGACCGGCAGGGTGATCCCGGTGATGTCCGCCTCCTGGAAGGCGTCCGTGCCCATCAGGTGCCGGGCGACGTTGCCCGTGATCGCCAGGATCGGCACCGAGTCGAGCATGGCGTCCGCCAGCCCAGTCACGAGGTTGGTCGCCCCCGGCCCGGAGGTGGCGATGCATACGCCGATCTCGCCCGTCGCCTTGGCCCAGCCCTCCGCCGCGTGGATGGCGCCCTGCTCGTGCCGCGCGAGCACATGCCGCACCTCCGGGTAGAAGGTCAGCGCGTCGTACACGGGCATGATCGCCCCGCCGGGGTAGCCGAACACGGTCGAGATGCCGTGCGCGGAGAGGGCGGCCCAGAGGGCCTTGGCGCCGTTGAGTTCCGTCTGCGTCATGCGTTCCTCCTCACAGTCCCGCTCGTGGCCGACTCCAAAAGACGCGCGCCACGCTTCCCCGAAGGCGGCGCGGCGCGAAGTGACAGCCCCTGTCGGGCCGCTTCTCGTTGTCCTTGCTGTCCCCTGATCCCCATGCCTGACCTCTCCTTTGCCCCCATTGAGAACCCCCCGCCCTGTGGTCGGCGGGGGGGTGGCACGCGCTCGCGCTTAGCGGCCA
Source organism: Deinococcus planocerae (assembly GCF_002869765.1). NCBI lineage: Bacteria > Thermotogati > Deinococcota > Deinococci > Deinococcales > Deinococcaceae > Deinococcus > Deinococcus planocerae. The sequence continues at coordinate 49,479 of NZ_PNOR01000020.1, forward strand.
TCAACCCCCGGCGCTAAGAAATACCACCACGAGAATGCGGCTCATGGGTTCACCCTACGGCGCGGGCAGGGGAAGGATCAAGGCGCGTCTAGATGAGGCGGGCGGTACGGGACAGGGAACAGACGGGCGTTCGGGAAAGGGTGGCTCCGGTCAGGACGAAGGGCGCCGCATCCCCTCGTGACCCTGAACGGGGAGAGTCCTGCGGGCCAGCACGGGTGTCCGCGGACCTTTTGCCCACCCCCACAGCAAAAGCGCCCCCACCACTCGGGCAGGGGCACGACCTGAAAAGTTGCTTCAGCGTCCGGCGGGCACGAACTCGCGGTCGGCGAAGTCCTCGCGGCGACGCTCGCCGCCCTGGTTGCCACCGTCGCGCTCGCGGCTCCAACGGCCCTGACCGCCACGGTCGTTCCGGTAGCCGCCCTGGTTGCCGTAGCCGCCGCGCCCGCCCTGGCCGTTCCCGTAGGAGCCGCCGCCCTGGCGTCCGCCACGGTAGCCGCCCTCGTCGCGGTAGCCACGTCCGCCGCCGGAGTTGCCACCCTGGCGTCCCTCGCGGGCAGGCTGCTCGAAGAGTTCGGGGAGTTCCTCGGCGACTTCCACGCCGATCTCGCCCTCCAGAGGGGAGGCGGCGAGCAGCTTCTCGACGTACTCGCTGGGCACGTCCGCCACCGCGCCGCCGCGCCACTGGCGCACCCGGCCCAGGCGGCGGGTGTCCACGTCGCTGCCCCGCGCCAGCAGGGCCACCGCGCGGGCCACGCTCAGGCGCTCGCCGTGCAGGATCAGGGTGGTCAGCCCCTCCTCACCGCTCAGCAGGCTGGCGGCCTTGACGGGCTCGCTCACGCCACTGACCTTGGCAAGCGCGCGGGTCAGCGCCTCCAGGCCGAGTTCGCTGAAGAGGCGTTCGGCCTCTGCCTGGAAGCTCGTCGCCACCTCGGGGTCCACCTTGCGGATCAGGTCGGCGGCGGACTTGGCGCTCGCGGCCTGCACTTCCTTCGGGGTGGGCAGGGGACGCTCGACGAACTGCACGCCCGTGCGGTACTCCAGGCCCCGCATCTCGCGGCCATCACGGTCGCCGTACATCACGATGGCGGTGCCGGTGCGGCCCGCGCGACCCGTGCGGCCCGAGCGGTGGATGTAGCTCTCGTGGTCCTGCGGCAGGTGGTACTGCACCACGAGGTCCACTTCGGGGATGTCCAGCCCACGCGCCGCCACGTCGGTCGCGACGAGCACGCCGACCCGTCCGGCACGGAAGGCGCCCAGCGCCCGCTCACGTTGAGACTGCGCCAGGTCCCCGTGCAGCGCCTCGGACTCGATGCCGCGGTGGATCAGCTCGTTCGCCAGCTCGTCCGCCTCTCGCTTGGTGCGGGTGAAGACGATGGCCTTCTCGGGGTTGTAGACGGTCAGCAGGTCGGCCAGCACGCGGGTGCGGGTGCGGCCCACCTTCACCTTGAGGTGCTCGACGCTCTGGGCGGCCTGGCTGCGGCCCTCGCCCACGAGGTCCACCACCACGGGATCCTTGAGGTACTTGCGCGAGATACGGCGGATGTCGTCGTTCAGCGTGGCGCTGAAGAGCATCGTCTGCCGGGTCTCGGGGGTCGCCTGGAGGATCGTCTCGATGGCGTCCGCGAAGCCCACGCTCAGCATCTCGTCGGCCTCGTCCAGGACGGCGTACTCGACCTTGCTCAGGTCGATGTTGCCGCGCTCCAGGTGGTCGATCAGGCGACCGGGGGTGCCCACGATCACGTCCACGCCCCGGCGCAGCGCGCCCTCCTGCGGGCCGTACGCGGCGCCGCCGTACACCGTCGCGGTCACGAGGTCGCCGCCGCTCTTGGCGAACTCCTCGGCGACCTGCTTGGCGAGTTCGCGGGTGGGGGCGAGCACAAGGGCACGCGGCGCGCGGCCCCGCTCGCGACTGGGTTCGAGGTTCTGGATGATGGGCAGCGCGTACGCGAGCGTCTTGCCCGTGCCCGTGCGGGCGCGACCGATCAGGTCCTTGCCCGCCAGCGCGTGAGGCAGGCTCTCGACCTGGATGGGGGTGGCTTCGGTGATGCCGCGCTGGGCGAGACGCGCCGCGAGTTCGGGCGCGATCAGTTGATCAAAGTTCATTTGTGGTCCTTTCGGGAAAGCACGACCCCAGTGACCAGCAAACGCCTCAATCGGCATCCAGCATGTCCTGAAAGTGGGGGCACCTTCCAGCCGCCGGGCACATCCCGAGCGGCGCACGAAGAGAAAGTGTACACGGTACGCTTGGGAAAATCAAGTGGGGAGGCGGCGGTCCTTGGGTGAAACAGGTGTCGGTTCTGACGCTGGTAGCGTTGAGCTATGGACGCCACGCCCAATCGTCTAAGCCAGGCCGCCGCCGATCTTGGGTTGCCTGACCATGAGGGTCACCAGGACTGGGGCATCGAGTTCGCCGACCCGGAACGCCTGCCAGAGTTCGTCGCGTACTACCGGGACCATCAAGCAACGTTCGACGAGTACGCACAGGAATATCACCTGGGCGAACTGCTTTTAGGATCGGCTCGTGAGGCCATCTACGCAGGATGCCAGCCGCGCTCGCTGATTGAAGAGGCGGTAGCGCTGGTCGCGGCACGCCACGAATGCGAGCCAACTCAGGACCTGTTCACGGACTGGACCGGACTTACGCCTCATGACTGGACGGACCGGGAGAAGATTGCTGCTGTTCTTTTTGAGGAAATGGACAGGGAGTAGCCCTACCCCGACTCCGTTTCCAAGCTCCCCGGAACTGTCCCCCCCAGCGTCACCCACGCCCCCAGCATGTCGTCGGGGGCGGGCGCGTGGAGGTTCAAAGCCTCACCTGTGACAGGGTGAGGAAGAGTCAGAAAATGTGCGTGCAGCGCGTGTCGTCCGATCACGGCACTCTCTCGCCCGTACACCGGGTCCCCCAGAATCGGACTTCCCAGGTGCGCGAGGTGGACGCGAATCTGGTGGGTGCGGCCTGTGCGCGGCTGGGCGCGGACGAGGGCCAGGGTGCGCCCGTGCCCGTCTCCATGTGAGGCGAGCGGCGTGAAGAGGGTCTGCGCCTCGCGGGGGCTCGCACCGCCGACCGTCATGCGCTGCCTCGCGGTGGGATGTCGGCCAATCGGGGCGTCCACCCGCACCGGCCCCTCGGCCCGCCACGTCCCCGCCGCGATGGCGAGGTACGTCTTGCGGGTGTCGCGGTCCTTGAAGGCGGCGGCCAGCCGCGCGTGCGCCTGCACGGTCTTGGCGACCACGATCACGCCGCTCGTGTCCTTGTCGAGGCGGTGGACGATGCCGGGACGGTAGCCCTCGGGTCCCTCGAATCCCTCCTGCTCGGGCAGGGTCATGCGGCCCAGCAGGGCGTTGACGAGGGTGCCGCTGAACACGCCGGGCGCCGGGTGGGTCACCATGCCGGGCGGCTTGTTCACGGCGATGAGGTGTTCGTCCTCGTACAGCACGTCGAGGGGCACATCCTCGGGCGAGACGGTGGCGTCCGGGGGAGGGGGGACCTGCACGGTCAGCGCCTCGCCCCCCTTCAATTTCAGGCTGGCTTTCCGGACGACCACGCCCCCCACCTCCACATGCCCGCCCCCGATCCACCCGGCGACCTGCGAGCGGCTCTGCCCCGTCAGCTCCGCGAGCACCGTGTCCAGACGGCCCGGCGTGGCGGTGAGGTGGAGGGGGCCCGGGCGGTCGGTCACGGCGGGCAGTGTAGCGCCGGGCTGAGCGAGTCTTGAGGAAGGGTAGGCGGGCAATCCGAACCGGGGCGGGCGGCATATGGCCGGGTGAGGGCACAGACGGCTCTGGCCCGCAGACCAACCCCACGCCCCCTCTTCCGGCGCCGCCGGTCGCCCCCAGGGAGAAGCCCCATGCCCAACATCGGACCCGGTGAACTGCTCGTCGTCCTCCTGATCGCGCTGCTCGTCTTCGGGCCGCGCAAGCTGCCGGAACTCGGCAAGAGCCTCGGCCACGGCCTGCGCGAGTTTCGCAAGTCCACAGGCGCGGTCGGCGAAGAACTGCGCCGCGGCCTCGAGACCACCCCGGACGTGCCCGCGCCGGTGCCGGTGCTGTCTCCTGTCGGGAGGGCGGGAAAGACACCCCAGCCCGAGGCCGCCCCCGTTGATCCGCCCCACTCCTGACGCCTCGCCCCGCGGCCCTGTTAGGCTGAGCGTCACCCCATGACCCCAGCCCCCCCGCCCGCCGACGACGCCTCCGACGAGGCCCTCATACAGAGGGTGGCGGGCGGACACGAGGACGCCCTGCGGGAGCTGCACCGCCGTCACGCCCGGCTGCTCTACGCCCTCGGCCACCGGATGCTGCGCCAGCGCGAGGACGTGGAGACGTGCGTGCAAGACGCCTTCATGAACGCCTGGCGCCACGCGGCCCGCTTCGACCCCTCGCGGGCGAGCGTCAAGACGTGGCTGGTGAGCATCGCCCACCACCGCTTCTTGCAAGAACTCCGCGACCGACCCGACACGGCGCTCGAACTCGAAGACTGGGACGCGCCCGTGGCGGCGCCCGACCCCCTGGGCCGTATCCTGGCGGGCCGCGCGGTGCAGGCCCTCGACCCCTCGCAGCGCGAACTCGTCGAACTGGCCTACTACCGGGGCCACTCCCACTCGGAACTCGCCGCGCTGACGGGGCTGCCGGTGGGCACGGTCAAGTCCCGCCTGCGCGCGGCGCTCGACCGGATGCGCCGTCACCTGAGCGGCAAGGCCCAACCCGACCCCTCGACTGCACCGGACGCCCTGGAAGGAGGTGAGCACCCGTGACAAGCCCCGACCGCGACCAGCTCACCGCCTACGCCCTGGGCATCCTGCCTCCCGAGGAGGAGGCCCGTGTCCGCGCCGCGCTGGAGGCCGACCCGGAATTGCGCGCGGGGGTGGACGCCGACCAGCAGGCCCTCGCTGCCCTGGCTGAGGAACTGCCGCAGGAGCCGGTGCCGGACGGCGCCGAGGAGCGGCTGATGGCCCGCCTGACGCGGGAGAGGTCGGTGACCGCGGCTCCGGTGGTGTCCACCCCCCCACCCGCTCCCGCCCGCAGGAAGAACCGGCCCTGGCTGCCCTTCGCCGCCCTGGGCCTCGCGGCGGCCCTCGCCCTCGTGTTCGTCCTGCGGCCCGGGGATGACCCGCTGCGGCGCTACGCGAACACGCCGGGGGCGACCGTTCAGCGGCTGGAGGCGAACGGGGGCGACCTCGGGCAACTCGTGCGCCTGCCGGATGGCCGGGCGTACGTGCATCTGGCGCGGCCCGCCGAGGCCGGGCGGGTCTACCAGATGTGGCAGATTCGGGGCGGCGTCCCCGTCTCGCTGGGGGTGTTCGAGGGACAGGGCTTCCTGCTCACGGGGCTCACGCCCGGCGCGACGGTTGCCGTCAGCGTCGAGCCCCCCGGCGGCAGCCCCCAGCCCACGACGACGCCGATTCTGGTGCGGCAACTCTGACTCGTACGAACGACACGGCCCGCCTGGACGCAGGAAGGTCCGGGCGGGCCGCCCTCTTCCTCAGCGCGACGACGTTTCCGATTTCAGAGGCGGCACACGCAACCCCCCGCGCCCGTCCCAGCCCTTGAAGGCGTAGAAGCGGCCCGGCTCGCCCGTGCGCAGGTAGTCGCTCAGCGGCTCGCGCATGGGGGGCGACTCCAGCCTTTCGAGCGCCTCGTCGGGCGTGCAAAACCGCGCCTCCACGATGAAGCCGTCGGGGTCGGCGGGGTTTAAGAGGCCCTCCCAGGTCGCTTCGAAGGCCACGGCGATGGCCCGCTCGCCCCGGCGCTCGTCCTCGATATGGACCGTGTAGGCCATGTGCTTGATCCCGGTGAGCTTGAGGCCCGTCTCCTCGGCGATCTCGCGGTAGAGGGCTTCGAGCAGGGTCTCGCCGCTCTCCACCACCCCGCCCGGCAGGGTGTAGCGCACCCGTCCGAGCCCCTGCCAGTCGTTCCCGACGAGCAGCACCCGCCCGAAGCGGTCGCGCAGCACCCCGGCGGCGACGAGGAGGTCACGCCGCCCCATACTGCCCGCCCCCGTCCGCGCCGCCCATCTCCAGCAGTTGCCGCTCGCGCTCGTCTCTCGCCAGGGCCGCCACGACGGGAGCGAGCCCCCCCGCCATGACCGTCTCCAGCGCGAAGTTCTTGACCTCGCCCTCCAGCCGGTGATCGGTCACCCGGTTCTGCGGGTAGTTGTAGGTCCGGATCTTCTCGCTGCGTTCGCCCGTCCCGACCTGCGAGGCGCGCGTCTGGCGTTCCTGCTCCTCCCGCGCGGCCCTTTCCCGCTCGGCAAGGCGCGAGGCGAGGACGAGCAGGGCTTTTTCTCGGTTCTTGATCTGGCTTCTGCCGTCCTGGCACACGACCACGATCTCGTCCGGGGTCCCGGCGCGGTACACGGCGCGCACGGCGGAGTCGGTCGTGTTGACCCCCTGCCCGCCCGCCCCCTGCGAGCGGAACACGTCGATCCGCACTTCCGAGAGGTCGAGCCCCACCTCCCCCTGCTCGGCCTCGGGCAGCACGGCGACCGTCACCGTGCTCGTGTGGATGCGGCCCTGCGACTCGGTGGCGGGCACCCGCTGCACCCGGTGGACACCCCGCTCCCACTTGAAGGCGCGGAAGGCGAAGTCCCCCGTCACCTCGGCCACCACCTTGCTCGCCCCGCCCAGGTCGCTCTCGGAGGCGTCGAGGACGCCCAGTTTCAGGCCCAGCCCCTCGGCGTACCGGGTGTACATCCGCAGCAGATCGACCACGAAGAGGCCCGCCTCCGCGCCCCCGGCCCCCGCGCGCAGTTCCAGGATCACATCCTTGGCATCGTCGGGGTCGGTGGGGAGGAGCAGCACCTCCAGCTCGGCGTCGATCTCGGAGAGGCGGCTCGTCAGGGTCTCGACCTCGCCCGCCGCCAGCTCGCGCATGTCGGGGTCGGCGAGGAGGTCGCGGGCACCTTCGAGGTCGCCGAGGACCGCCTCCCGCTCGCGGTGGAGGGTGACGAGGGGCAGGAGTTCGCGGTGGCGGCGGGTCAGGCGGGTGTATTCCCGACCGTCGGAGAGGGCCGCCGGGTCGCCCAGCGCCCGTTCGACCATGCCGAATTCGGAGGCCAGCTCCTCCAAGCGGCCTCCACGCTTGGCGTCCCTCACCACGGCGGACGCGACCAGAGAAAAAACGGGGTGGACACGGGCATCATGAACCCAGTCTAGCGCCCGCCCCGGCAGGGCGACCGGAAGGCCACCCCAATTTCCGCCTCGGTCTAACCCGCCCGCCGCCCGCTGCCGCCGACGACGTTACATTCCGGGGGATGAGAACCGTCACGGTGGGCGTGCTGGGCTGCGGCACGGTGGGACAGGACGTGCTGCACCTCCTGAAGCGCCGCAAGGACATCTTCGACAACCTCGGCGTCGTGGTCGAGGTGGCGGGCGTGCTCGTCCGCGACACCGCCAAGGGCCGCAACGTTCCCGAAGGCACGCCTCTGACCACCGACCCCGCCTTCCTCCAGGAGTGCGGCGTCATGATCGAGGCGCTGGGCGGCATCGAGTCGCCCCTCGCCCTGCTGCGGCCCTACCTGCGTTCGGGTAGGCCCGTCATCACCGCCAACAAGGCCCTGCTCGCCGAGCGGTGGGAGGAATTGCGCGAGTACGCCCTGGACGGTCGTCTCTATTACGAGGCCAGCGTCATGGCGGGCACCCCCATTATCGGGCCGATGAGCACCGTGTTGCGCGCGAGCACCTTCGTGCGGCTCCAGGCGGTCCTCAACGGCACCTGCAACTACATCCTCACCCAGATGGAGGGGGGGAAGACGTACGCGCAGGCGCTGGAGGAGGCCCAGGCGCTCGGCTACGCGGAGGACCCGCCCACCCTCGATGTCGGCGGCTTCGACACCGCCCACAAGCTCACCGTGCTCGCCCGCTTCTGCGCGGACGGGAACTTTCCCTACGAGGCGGTGCAGGTGCAGGGCATCGAGGGGGTGACGTTGGAGGACGTGGCCGGGGCGCGGGCGGCGGGGGAGCGGATCAAGCTCGTCGCGGAGCTTTCCCGCGAGGGGGACGGCTGGCATGCCCGCGTTTCTCCGCAGCGTCTGCCCGAGACTCATCCCCTCTGCACGGCGGGGGCGAGCCGCAACGCGCTCGTGTACGAGGGGGAGGAGAGCGGCACGCTGATCTTCGCGGGGGGTGGGGCGGGGGGGATGGTCACCGCCTCAGCGATAGTGGGGGACTTGCTCGACTGGCTGATCGGGTTCCCGGGGCACGTGCCGCTGCATTGAGGAGTGTGAGGGGTTGGGGGGCGGGGCGACTTGCGACGGTTTGCCCCCACCCCCCAGCCCCCTCCCCCCTGAGGGGGCAGGGGGAGCTTTCCGCTGCGCTCGGCAAGGGCACATGGGCGGCGCGGGTGGTTGGGTCTTTCTCAGCGCAAGGTCGGATCTTGTCGCGTCCCAGTCGCCACCCCACCGTCTCGCTGCGCGAGCAAGGCGGGGCCGTGGGCCAGGAGCGTTCACTCTCTGTCACTCATGGGGCGTCCGGATTGACGTTTTGAATAGCGCGAAGGCTTCAGCTTTTTTCTCCCTCTCCTCTTGCGGGTGACTCGCAGAGCTGCGAAGCAGAGGGGTGGGGTGAGGGGGCGTGTGACCAGCTCCACCGAACCTTCCCCACCCGACACGCTGTCTTTTTGCTCCTCCCCCCTTGTGGGGGAGGCTGGGAGGGGGGGTGTCAGCGACCCCACCGCCCCACCCCCACCTTCCGGCCACCAGTTTCCAAGGGCGGCGAAACGGCCTTTCCACGCCTTGTTCTCTCTTTGTGGAAAACCCGGAGAGCCGCGGAGATGCGGGAGAGTACACCCCCAGCCCTCTTCATTCCACGCTTCCGCTACCCTCTGACGAGCACCACCGCCCCGCGCGCCGGAACCTCCATCTCGGTATCCCCGCCCAGCTCGAAGGTTCGTCCGCTCAGCACGTCCCGGTAGGTGCCCGGCTGCACGCCCGCCAGGGGGAGGCGGGCGGGGTCCTGGCCGCAGTTGAGGGCGACGTGGGCGTTCCCCTCCGCGTGCCTGCGCGTGTAGGCGAGGTGGTCACCCTGGGCGTGGGTCACCTCGAAGGTGCCGCGCCGCAGGGCCGCCGAAGCGTGCCGGGCGGCGGTGAGGGTCCGCGTGAGACCGAGGGTCTGGCGGTCCCAGCCCTCCTCGCCCTGCCAGGGAAAAGCGCGGCGGCAGTCGGGGTCGGGGCCGCCGTGGAGACCCACCTCGTCGCCGTAATAGATGCACGGCGCCCCCAGGTACGTCATCTGGAAGACGGTGGCGAGGCGGTAGGCCGTCGCGTCCCCGCCCACCGCCGTCAGGTAGCGGGCCGTGTCGTGCGAGCCCAGCAGGTTGAGCTGCGCGGCCACGATGTCGGGGTGGTAGAGCCGGGTCACTTCCGTCATACGGCGGGCGAACTGGGCGGCGTCCATCGGCTCCACGCGGCCCGTGCCGCTGCGCTCGTTCATGGGGTGGTCGAGCGTCCGCCCACCGAAAAAGGCCAGGCAGGGCCGGGTGAAGTGGTAGTTCATCACCGCGTCGAACTGGTCCCCGGCGAGCCAGCGGTGGGCGTCGCCCCAGATCTCGCCCACGATATAGGCGTCGGGGTTGATCCCCTTGACCCGGCGGCGGAACTCGCGCCAGAACTCGTCGTCGTCGATCTCGTTGGGCACGTCGAGGCGCCAGCCGTCGATCCCGAAGCGGGTCCAGTGTTCGGCCACCTCCCACAGGAACTCGCGCACGGCGGGGTTGTCCGTGTTGAACTTGGGGAGTGCGCGGTTGCCCCACCACGCCTGGTAATTCGCGGGTTTCCTCTGATGGTAGGCGTACAGCGGCCAGGAGGACACGTGGAACCAGTCACGGTACGCGCTCGCCTCGCCCTGTTCGAGCAGGTCGTTGAACTGGAACAGGCCCCGGCTGGCGTGGTTGAACACCCCGTCGAGCACCACCCGCAGGCCCCGCGCGTGCGCCTCGCCCAGGAGGTGGCGCAGCGCCTCGTCTCCGCCCAGCATGGGGTCCACCCGGAAGTAGTCGTGGGTGTGGTAGCGGTGATTGCTCGCCGACTGGAAGACCGGGCAGAAGTAGATCGCGCTGACCCCGAGGGCCTGGAGATGGTCGAGGTGCTCGGCCACGCCCCACAGGTCGCCGCCCATGTACCCGTGGAGCTGCGGCGGGCTGCCCCACGGCTGGAGGCTCAGCCCCCGCACACGACCGCTGCGTGCGAAGCGGTCAGGGAAGATCTGGTAGAAGATAGCGTCCTTGACCCACTCGGGCGTGACGGAGGGCGACTCGGGGCTCATCGCAGGGCAGGATACCGAGCGGGGCCGCGCCGGAACGTCACAGCACAGCGGAAGAGGGTTAACGCTCCCCGGCCCGCGCGAGCACCAGCGCCCGCGCCTCCTCGGGCGTCCGCACCTCGCCCAGCGCCTGCGCCTCCGCCACCTCCCGCAGCGCCTGACCGACGGCGGGGCCCGGCCCAATGCCCAGCAGCGCCATCACGTCCTCACCCGTCAGGAGGGGCGGGGGGGCGGCGGGCTGCTCTTCCAGCGCCGCGAGCACCCGGTCCATCGCTTCCGCGTAGGCGTGGCGGATCGCCGGGTGGCTGTCGGGCCCGCGCGCCGCCTCGCGGTCGGCGAGCATCAGGCGCAAGAGGTCGGGCAGGAGGTCGCGGCGGCGGTGGACGAAGCGCCGGGCCTCGCGCTCCCCCGCCGGAAGCGGGGCCATGTGCGCCCGCACGAGGGCGGAGGCCCGCTCGACCTGCGCGGAGGGCAGCCGCAGCCGGGTGAGAATCTGCCCCGTGAGCGCCGCCCCGATCCGGTCGTGCTCGTAGAAGGTGGTGCGGCCCGACCGGGGATTGGTGCCCCGCGCGCGCGGCTTGCCCACGTCGTGCAGCAGGGTGGCCCAGCGCAGGGGCAGGTCGGCGTCCGGGAAGCGGGCGAGAAGCTGGTGCAGCGCCTCCACGCCGTGCCCGAACACGTCGAGGTGGTGAAAGCCTCCCTGCATCACCCCGAGGCCCTCCCTCAACTCGGGCAGGGTGAGGGCGAGCAGGCCGAGGTCTTCCATCCGCAGGAGGCCGCGTGCCGCGTCCTCGTGGGCGAGCAGGGCATGCATCTCCTCACGCACCCGCTCGGGCGCGGGCATGGGGAGCGTCCCCGCCGCCAGCTCCGCCGTGACGGCCCTCACCTCCGCCTCTGTCTCCGCCTCCAACCGGAAGCCGAGGGTGACCTCGAAGCGTGCGGCCCGCCACGCCCGCAACGGGTCCGCGCGCAGGTTCGCCGCCGAGACCATCCGCAGCCGCCGTGAGCGGAGGTCGGCCCGCCCGCCCGAGGGGTCGAGCACGTCATGCCTAGCCGTCAGGGCAAGCGCGTTCACGGTGAAATCGCGCCGAAGCAGGTCGTCCGTCACGTCCTCCGGCAGCGGCACGAAGTCGTGTTGCACCCCGGTCCCCGTGTGAACGCGCCAGTAGCCGCGCTCCTCGTCGAGCGGAAAGGCCGAGCCTCCCAGCGCCGCCGCCAGCGTCCGCGCCGCGCCTTCCGGGTCGGGGGCCGCCCAGTCGAAGTCTCTGGGGGCCACGCCGCGCAGCCAGTCGCGGGCCGCGCCGCCCACGAGCAGGGCGCCCGGCGGGAAGGAGGGGAGCGGAGGGCGGCGGCGGAACATGGGGGCCATGCTAGCGGGGCTGCCCCGCCGTCACGGTGGGCGTGTTGGCTTAAGCCTTGCCTCGTCTCCCGGGCTCTGCTAGCCTGGGGCCGCTGGGGATTTAGCTCAGCGGGAGAGCATCCGCTTTGCAAGCGGAGGGTCTGGGGTTCGAATCCCCAAATCTCCACCAGTCAGGAAGCCGCGCCAGGAGCGCGGTTTTTCTTTTCGCCCCGGTGGAAAGACGCAGCCTTGCGGATTTCGGAGCAGGAGCACCGAGTTCCCAAGCGGCAGGATGTTGCTGCCCGCCAGGATGGTTACCCCTCCCCGTGACGTGCCTCGATCCCCCGCAGCAGCACCGCCGCGAAGTGCTCGGCCACCTGCCCAGGGCCGAGGCTTCCCTCAGGACGAAACCAGTTGGGCAGCCAGTTCGCCCCCGAGAGCGCGAGGACGGCGGTGAGCTTGACATCCGTGTCCGGCACGAAGTCTCCCACCGCCACTCCCTCCTGGAGGATGTCGCGAAACACGCGCTCCACCGCGTCGCGCCGCGCTTTGACCTGCGCCTGCCGCTCGGGAGGAAGTTGCCGCCACTCGCTGAAGAGCACTGTCGCATACTCCAGGTTGCGGGTGACCACCTCGGTGTAGGCCGTCAGGGCAGAGCGCAGCCGCTCGGAAGGAGAGAGGGCCTCGTCCCCGGCGGGCCGCAGGGCCTCGTCGAACTCGTCGGCGACCCGGGTGACGATGCCCCACAGCAGCTCCTCCTTGCCCTCGATGTGCGAGTACAGGCTGCCCGCCTTGATCCCCAGCGCGGCGGCGATGTCGCGCATGGACGTGGAGCGGTACCCGACCTCCGAGAACAGCCGGGCCGCCGTGCGGTAAATCTGCTCCTTGCGTTCCGAAGAAGGGCCGGGGGCCGTCGTCATCTCCCGCGCAGGGTAGCAGGTGAGACGGGCCCGGCAGGCACCGGGCAGACGGATTTGACGCCGCCCCTCCCATCTTCTATACTTGCCTAACTACTGTTAGTTCAACTCCCGCGAGCCGCCCTCGCCGCCCCACCCAGGAGGACCCCATGACGACGAACATGGACAGTGTCGTGACGGAGAGTGCCGAGCAGCACGCCGCCTTCGAGGCCCGTATTGGGCGCGGCGAGAAGATCGAGGCTGGCGACTGGATGCCCGCCGAGTACCGCCGCCAGCTCATCCGCATGATCTCCCAGCACGCGCACTCGGAAGTCGTCGGGATGCTCCCCGAAGGCGAGTGGATCACCCGCGCGCCCAGCCTCAAGCGCAAGACCATCCTGATCGCCAAGGTGCAGGACGAGGCGGGGCACGGCCAGTATCTCTACCACGCCGCCGAGACGCTGGGCGCGACCCGTGAGGAGATGCTGGACGCGCTGCTGAGCGGCAAGGCGAAATACAGCTCCATCTTCAACTACCCCACCCACACCTGGGCCGATGTGGGCATGATCGGCTGGCTGGTGGACGGTGCGGCGATCAAGAACCAGACGATGCTCGCCGGGTGCTCCTACGGTCCCTACTCGCGGGCGATGGTCCGCATCTGCTCGGAGGAGACCTTCCACCACAAGCAAGGCAAGGAGATGATCGTTACCTACGCGGGGGGCACGCCCGAGCAGCGGCAGATGGCGCAGGACGCCCTGAACCGCTGGTGGTGGCCCGCCCTGATGATGCTCGGCCCGCACGACGCCGACAGCCCCAACACGGGCGCGCTCGCCAAGTGGGGCATCAAGCTCAAGACGAACGACGAGGTGAGGCAGGAGTTCATCAACGAGCACGTTCCCGAGTTGCTGGAGGCGGGCCTGACCATCCCCGACCCTGACCTGCATCAGGACGCAGACGGCAACTGGCGGCACGGGCCGATCAACTGGGACGAGTTCTGGGCGGTCGTCAAGGGGCAGCGTGGCCTCAATAAGGAACGCCTCGGCGCCCGTCAGAAGGCCCACGAAGACGGCGCCTGGGTGCGCGAGGCCATGCAGGCTTACGCGGCGCGGCAGGTGGCGCAGGCGGCGGACTGAGGCGAAGGCGAACCCCTCAGGCAGCTTCGCTGACAGCTCCCCTTAAAGGGGAGCCGGGCAGGCATCTTGCCTCCCCTTTAAGGGGAGGTGCCCCGAAGGGGCGGAGGGGTCACACGCCGCACCCCCGCCCATCAAGGACCCCAACCCATGACCCAGCCTCAGCCCACCCCCGACACCCAATGGCCCCGCTGGGAGGTCTTCAAGCAGGACGCGCCGAACCGTCCCTGGCAGGCGGTGGGGAGCGTCCACGCCGGGGACCCCGACCACGCCCTGCTCACCGCCCGCAACGTCTTCGCGCGCCGTCCCTCCGCCGTGAGCCTGTGGGCGGTGCGCGAATCCGACATTCTGACCGCTACCCCGGAAGAGATCGCGGCCCGGCCCGAGGTGCTGGAAACTCCCGGTGAAGCGGGCACCTACCACCTGGGGCTCAAGCGGACGCACAAACGCTCCATGACCTTCGTTGACCTCGTGGGCACGCTGGAGGCGAGCGGTCCCGGCGACGCGCTGCGGCAGGCGCGGGAACTGCACCCGGACGCGCTGACCTGGCTCGTCTTTCCCGAATCCGCCGTGGTCCGCACGAGCGACGATCCGGGCACGGTCGAGAGCTGGTTCGCCCCCGCCAAGGACAAGACGTACAAGCAGCAGCAGTATTACGGGGTGATCGGGCGGCGCGTCGGCGAACTCAAGCGGGAGGGCAAGATGCCGGGGCGCGTGAACGAGGAACCCCATGTCGGCGACCATAAGGTCTACGACCACCCGCACGACAGGGCGCCGAAGGTGCAGCGATGACGGGGAGCGGTCAGCCGTCAGCCGTCAGCCGTCAGCAGGAGATGCTCACGCCCGAGCTTCAGGCCGTATTGATCCGCAAGCTCACCGCCCTCGCCGACGACGAAATCATCCTGGCGCACCGGGACGGCGAGTGGACCGGGCACGCGCCCATCCTCGAAGAGGACATCGCCCTCGCCAACATCGCGCAGGACGAGTTGGGGCACGCCACGCTCTACCTCGACCTGCGGCGTGCGCTCGACGGCTCTGACTCCGACCGCCTCGCCTTCTTCCGGGACGCGGGCGAGTTCACGAACGTCCGCCTCGTCGAACTGCCGAAGGGCGACTGGGCCTTCACGATGCTGCGCCAGTTTCTCTTCGACGCCTACGAGGCGCTGTGGCTGGACGCGGCGCGGGGGAGCACCTACGCCCCGCTTGCCGAGGTTGCCGCCAAGGCCGTGCGCGAGGAGAGGTTCCACCTTCAGCACACCGCCCTGTGGGTGGAGCGCCTCGCCCTCGGGACCGAGGAGAGCCGCCGCCGCACGCAGAACGCGCTGAATGAGCTGTGGCCCCACGTCGCCCAACTGTTCGACCCGGTGCTCGGAGAGGCGGAGTTGGTGGCCGCCGGAATCGTCCCCGACCTCGGGGAAGTCCGCGTCCGCTGGGAGGGTTTCGTCGTGCCTCACCTCACTGGGAAGTGTGGCCTTCTCCTGCCGATGACCCTGGCAGAGGTGGCGGAAGGGCGGGACGTGCACACCGAACACCTCGCCCCCCTCCTCGCCGAGATGCAGGGCGTGGCGCGACAGCACGCGAACGCGGAGGTGTGGTGATGGAGCGGTCAGCGATCAGCCGTCAGCTTTCAGCAGATGACGTGTGGGCCGCCCTCGCCCACGTTCCCGACCCCGAGATTCCCGTCGTGTCCGTCACCGATATGGGCATGGTGCGGGATGTGGCGGTGGACGGCGGGCGGGTGACGGTCACGTTTACCCCCACCTTCTCCGGCTGCCCCGCGCTGCACGTCATCCGCGAGTCCATCGGCGAGGCGGTGCGGGCGCTGGGCGTGCCCGACGTGGAGGTTCGCAGCACCCTCACGCCCCCCTGGACGACCGACTGGATTCAGCCCGACGCCCGCGAGCGGCTGCGCCAGTACGGCATCGCGCCCCCCGCCCCCGCCGGAGACACCCCCCTCATCACCCTCGACCCCGAACCCACCCGCTGCCCCCGCTGCGGCTCGCTGAACGTGAGAATGACGGCTAGCTTCGGCCCGACGCTGTGCAAGAGGTTGTACGTGTGCGAAAGCTGCAAGGAGCCGTTCGAGGGGTTTAAGAGTGTTTAAAACGGAAACCGAACGCAGAGGACAGGTAACCGTAGATGGAGGGAACAACAGATGACTGCAACGGATACGCCTGTCTTTCGCCCGGACTTCCCGACCGAATGGCAGCCTATTGTTCATCAGGTGTCTGATACGCTCCGTTCTCTGGCGTTGCGCGAGGATGTCAAGGCTTACCTGGAACAAGACCCGGTTCTACTTGCGATTTTCCAGAGGGTGAGCAGGCGCTATGTCGCAGGAGAAACGCGGGAGGAAGCGTTAGCTCGAATTGCCGAGATTAACGCCCGTAGTCATGCGGCCACTGTGGATTACATGGGCGAGAGCTGCCGTGATGCTGGAAAAGCGAGAACCGAGACACAAGCTATCTTGGAGCTTGCGGCGGCTCTGGGCGAGCGGGGGCTGGAATCGTCCCTGTCCCTGGACATTTCGCATGTCGGATCACTCGTTGACGAAGATCTCTGTTACGAGAACATGTGCCACATCGCGCGGGCTGCCCAGAACATCGGTCAGGAGGTCATGATCTCGATGGAGGGGTCAGACCGCACGGACGCCACGCTCGAAATGTATAACAGGCTGCATAAGCGGCTAAACGAGCAGTTCGGGAACGTGGGCATCACCATCCAGGCCAGGATGCTTCGCACGGAGCGCGATCTTTCGCGCCTTCTCGAACGGCCTGGCCGAATTCGGCTCGTCAAGGGGGCTTATCATGAAAGCCCCTCGGTGGCATACCCGTTCGAGAGCACGGAGACGGGAGACGCCTACCGCCGTTATGCTCGGCAACTCATCGCGTCCGGCCACCCGTGCTCCATAGCAACCAGTGATCCCGGAATTCACACGGATTTGCAAGCTTTTATCGAGGCAGAGCACCATCGGGAACAGCCGTTCGAGTTTGAGATTCTGATGGGGCTGGGCAGCGAGCGCCTCGATTCTCTCCGTTCGAGGGGCTACCGGACTCGGGAATACGTCGTCTTCGGTAGTGAGTGGTTTTTGTATGTCTGCAACCGCATTGCCGATCAACCCATCCGTGTCCTCCAGGCGGTCGTTGACGCGATAGGGATAGATTTGGGCGGGCGGCGGCAGTAACGGCTTTCGAGCCTTCATTCTTTTGCTCCCGGCTCTGCACATCCGTTCTCGTTGACGAACAAGGAATTCCATGACCACCCTTCCCACCCCCGATATCCTGCGCCCCGCCTCCTACGTGTACGGCACCTGGCACGCGGGCGCCGACGGGCAGACGCTCGTGGACGCCGTGTATGGCCGCCCCGTGGCCGTCATCTCCTCCGAGGGGGTGAATTTCGGCGAGGCGTTGCGCTACGGGCGCGAGGTGGGCGGCCCGGCGATCCGGCGGCTGACCTTCCACGCGCGGGCGCGGGCGCTGCGGGCGCTGGCCTCATACCTGCTGGAGCGCAAGGAGGACTATTACACCCTCAACCTGCTGACGGGCGCGACCCGGCGCGACGGCTGGGTGGACATCGAGGGCGGGATCGGGACTCTGTTCAGCTACGCGAGCATGGCCCGCCGCGACCTGCCCGACGAACGCTTCCTGCCCGAAGGCCAGGTGGAGCGGCTGGGCAAGGGCGGGACCTTCGTGGGCCGCCACCTCCTCGTGCCGCGCGAGGGCGTGGCGGTGCAGATCAACGCCTACAACTTCCCGGTGTGGGGGATGCTGGAAAAGCTCGCGCAGGCCTTCGTCGGCGGGATGCCCAGCCTCGTCAAGCCCGCGCCGCAGACGGCCTACCTCACCGAGCGGGTGGTGCGCGACATCATCGCCTCGGGGCTGCTGCCGGAGGGGGCGCTGCAACTCGTGACGGGGGAGCCCGGCGACCTCCTCGACCACCTGGAGGAACAGGACCTCGTGGCCTTCACGGGCTCGGCGGCGACGGCAGCGAAGCTCAGGATTCACCCGAACATCGTCGCCCGCAACGTGCCCTTCAAAATCGAGGCCGACAGCCTCAACGCCTCCGTGCTGGGCCTGACCGTGCGGCCCGGGGACCCCGAGTTCGCCCTCTACGTCAAGGAGGTGGCGCGCGAGATCACGAGTAAGGCCGGGCAGAAATGCACCGCGATTCGCCGCGCCATCGTGCCCCGTGACTGGGTAGAGGAGGTCGTGGAGGCCCTGCGCCGCGAACTCGGCAAGGTGACCCTGGGCGACCCCGCCCGCGACGACGTGCGGATGGGCGCCCTGGTGAGCACCGACCAGCGCGAGCGGGTGCGGGGGACGCTGGATGCCCTGCAACGTGAGGCCCGCCTCGTCATCGGCGGCGAGGAGCGCGAACTGCTGGGCGGCGACCGCGAGAAGGGAGCCTTCCTCGACCCCACCGTGCTGCTGTGCGAGTCGCCCCTCACGGCACGCGGCCCGCACGAGTTGGAGGCGTTCGGCCCGGTCGCTACCCTGTTCCCTTACGACACGCTGGAGGACGCCGCCCGCCTCGCCGGGATGGGGCGCGGCTCGCTCGTCGGAAGCATCGTCACCCACGACCGCGCCGAGGCCACCGAACTCGTCCTGGGGATGGCGAGCACGCACGGTCGCCTGTTGGTCCTCAACCGCGAGAACGCGGGGGAGAGCACCGGGCACGGCTCGCCGCTTCCCCAACTCCTGCACGGCGGCCCCGGGCGGGCGGGCGGCGGCGCGGAGCTGGCGGGCCTCGCGGGCGTGCGGCACCACATGAACAAGGTCGCCGTGCAGGCCGATCCCACCACCCTCACCGCCGTCACGCGCGAGTACGTGCCGGGGGCCCAGGTGCGCGAGGACGTGGTGCATCCCTTCCGCAAGACCTTCGAGGAGTTGCAGGTGGGTGACAGCCTCCTGACCCCGCGCCGCACGGTGACGGAGGCGGACGTGAGCGCCTTCGCGGGCCTCTCCGGCGACCGTTTCTACGCGCACACCGACGAGATCGGGGCGCGGGAGAGCCTGTTCGGGCGGCGGGTGGCGCACGGGTACTTCGTGCTGAGCGCGGCGGCGGGGCTGTTCGTGGATCCGGGGGTGGGGCCGGTGCTGGCGAACTACGGGCTGGAGGGGCTGCGCTTTACCGAGCCGGTGGGCTTCGGCGACACCATCCGCGCCCGCCTGACCGTGCAGAGCAAGACGGCGAAGGACCCGAGGCCGGGCGAGCCCACCACCGGGGTCGTGAAGTGGCGGGTAGACGTGACCAATCAGAACGAGGTGCTCGTGGCGACGTACTCGATCCTGACGCTGGTGGCGCGGGAGGAGGGGACGGCCCATGCCTGACCCGGCGGTAACATCAGCCATGTTCAACCCGTCTGCGGAGGCCATGCCGCTTCCCGCCCTGCGCGCCCTGCAATTGGAGCGTTTGCAGGCCACCGTCGCCCGGCTGAACGAGCGCGTGCCCGCCTACCGGGAGAAGTTCGACCAGGCCGGGGTCCTGCCCGACGACCTGCGGACGCTGGCCGACCTGCGCCGCTTCCCCTTCACCCGCAAGAGCGACCTGCGAGACGGCTACCCCTTCGGCCTGTGCTCGGTGACCCGCTCCGAGTTGCGCCGCGTTCACGCCTCCAGCGGCACGAGCGGCAAACCGACCGTCGTCGGCTATGACGAGAACGACCTCGACGTGTTCGCCGAGGTGGTCGCCCGCAGCCTGTACGCGGCGGGGGCGCGGCCCGGGATGCTCTTCCACAACGCCTACGGCTACGGCCTGTTCACGGGCGGGCTGGGGACGCACGCGGGCGGCGAGCGGCTGGGGCTGGGCGTCATCCCCGTGTCGGGCGGCGGCACCGAGCGGCAGGTGCAGATCATCGAGGACCTGGAGCCCGAGGTGATCGCCTGTACGCCGAGCTACGCCCTCGTCCTCGCCGACGCGCTCTCCCGGCGCGGGCACACCCCGGAGACCCTCAGCCTGCGCTACGCCGTCCTGGGCGCCGAGCCCTGGTCGGAGACGATGCGCCAGGAGGTGCAGGCCCGCCTGGGCGTGAGGGCCACCAACATCTACGGCCTCTCGGAGATCATCGGCCCCGGCGTCAGCAACGAGGACGCGGAGGAGCAGCGCGGCAGCTACCTCTGGGAGGACCATTTCTACCCCGAGATCGTAGACCCGGAGACGGGCGAGGTGTTGCCCGACGGCGAGTACGGCGTCCTCGTCCTCACCTCCATGACCCGCACCGCCCTGCCGCTGCTGCGCTACTGGACGGGCGACATCACTCGCCTGCTGCCCGGCGAGAACGCCACGGGCCGCACGGTGCGCCGCATGGACGCCATCCGGGGCCGCAGCGACGACATGATCATCCTGCGCGGGGTGAACGTGTACCCCACCCAGATCGAGGCGGTGCTCGCGCACCTGTCCGAACTCAGCCCGCACTACCAACTGGTGCTCTCCCGCTCCGGGATGATGGACGAACTCATGCTCCGGGTGGAGAGCACGACCCTCGACGGAACCCTTCGCCACGAGGTCGTCCGGCTGGTGAAAACGCAGGTGGGCGTGTCCATCGCCTGCGAGCTGTGCGAGGTCGGCAGCCTGCCCCGCAGCGAGGGCGGCAAACTGCGGCGTGTGCTGGACCTGCGGGAGAGCCGTTGACCGCGCCCGACCTGACCCTCTACCGGGAGCGCTTCGCGTCCCTGAAGTTCGGGGCGCACCCGGACGGGATTCTCGAACTCATCCTGTCGAACGAGAAAACGCTCAATTCCGCCGACGCGACCATGCACCGCGATCTGGCGTACGTGTGGCGCGAGGTGGACCTCGACCCCCGGGTGCGCTGCGTGGTCGTGCGCGGGGAGGGCCGGGGCTTTTCCTCCGGTGGGGACCTGGGCCTGGTGGCGGAGATGGCCCAGTCGTGGGAGACGCGCGCCCGAGTTCACAAGGAAGCGCGCGACCTCGTCTACAACATCATCAACTGTTCCAAGCCCGTCGTGAGCGCCATTCACGGGCCCTGCGTCGGGGCCGGGCTCGCCGTCGCCCTCCTCGCGGACATCAGCCTCGCGGCGCCTAACGCCCGCATCCTCGACGGCCACACGCGGCTGGGAGTCGCCGCCGGAGATCACGCCGTCATGGTCTGGCCGCTGCTGTGCGGGCTGAACAAGGCCAAGTATTACCTGCTCCTCAACGAGCCGCTGAGCGGGGCGGAGGCCGAGCGGATCGGGCTGGTCAGCCTGTGCGTGCCGGAAGAGGAACTGCTGGGCCGCGCCTTCGCCGTCGCCCGGCGTCTTGCCCAGGGCAGCCCCACCGCCGTGCGCTGGACGAAGGAGGCGTTGAACAACTGGCTGCGGCTGGCGGGGCCGAGTTTCGACGCCTCGCTGGCGCTGGAGTTCCTGGGCTTCTCGGGGCCGGACGTGCACGAGGGCGTGGCGTCCCTGCGGGAGAAGCGCCCGCCGAACTTTCCCGACGCGGGTGAGGGTTGAGGCCCGCCTGTCAGAAGCTCATCACCCTCTTCCCCCACCCTGGGGTATGCGTCCTTTCCTCCTCCCGCTGGCCCTGGCGACCCTGCTCCCCGCGGCACACGCAGCCACGGCCTCCCCGCTGAGCGGCACGTGGCAGCTCACCCACGTGCAGGGCCTGGGGGGCGGCCACGTCTCCCCGGGCACGGCCTACCTCGTGATCGCGGACGGCACAGTGCAGGGCCGCTTCGGGTGCGGGGGCTTCGACGGGTCCGCCCAGGCCGCCGACAGCAGGGTCGCCCTCAATGTCCGGCCTCTCGCCCCCACGCCCGGTGAACGCTGCCCCTTCGCCATCCCGGAGGCGTTCCTCGCGGCGCTGAACGGCGCGGAGCAGTACGTCGTGGGCGGGGGGGCGGGACAACTCGTGCTGTTTTCCAAGACGACCCGGCTGACCTTCGAGCGCCCGGGAGGCTCGGGCGACGAGCGCTAACCCTCAAGCGGGCACGAAATCGAAGACGACCACCTCGGGCAGGCAGTTCAGGCGGAAGGGAATGGTCGTCACGCCGAGCCCGCGAGAGACGAAGCCGGGCGCCGGACCCCGCACGAGGCCGGAGGCGAACCGGCGCCCATAGCGGCTGGACGTGACGACGGGCCAGGGCCCGGGCAGGCACACCTGGCCCCCGTGCGTGTGCCCGCACAGGGTGAGGCCGACGCGCCCCGGCACCTCGGGCAGGAGATCGGGGGTGTGGCTCAGGAGGAGCACGGCGCCGTGGGCCGGAGCGTGGGCGAGGGCCGCCCCCAGGTCCACCCGTCCCCGCCGCAGGTCGTCCACGCCCGCCAGGAACAGGTCCTCCCGCAGTCTCACGCCCCCGTTGCGCAGGAGGCGCACACCGGCCCGCCGGAGGTCCAGCTCGAACGCCTCCCGCACCCCCTGAACCGTTTGCCGGGAGCGCCGGGCCACCTTGCCCACGTACTCGTGGTCGTGGTTGCCCCACACCCCCCAGACGCCGAGGGGGGCGCGCAGCCGGGCGAGTTCTGGAAAGAGCGGGGCGGGGGAGACGACGGACTCGGCGTCCACGAAGTCCCCCGTGACGAGCACCACGTCGGGCCGCAGGGCCAGCGCCGCGTCCACCCACACCCGCACCGACCCGCGCCCGATGTAGGCCCCGTAGTGGAGGTCCGAAAGCAGCACCACCCGCAGCGGGGCACGCAGGCCGGGCAGCCCGCGCTCGTGGCGATTGACCTCGAAGGTGTACGCCTGCGCCAGCGCGACTCCGGCGAACGCACTCAGGCCCAGGGCGCCCAGCCAGGCCGCCGCGTGCCTCACCCCTCCCGCCGGAACGCCACCTTTCCGTGCACCACCGTCAGGGTCGGCCAGCCCCTCAGGGTCTCGCCCGCCCAGGGGGTGAACTTGGCCTTGCTCCGGAACTCGGCGGGGTTGACCTCGCGCTCGGTGCCCAGGTCCAGCACCACGAGGTCGGCGGGGGCGCCCTCCTCCAAGGTTGGCTCGGGCCAGCCCATCACGCGGGCGGGGGCCCCCGTCATCAGGTCGAGCAGCTTCTCCAGCCCCAACCGCTCCCCGAAGCGCGTCCACATCAGCGGGAAGGCGATCTCGATGTACGCGATGCCGGAGGGCGCACTCAGCAGGTCGCGCTCCTTCTCCGCCCGCGTGTGCGGCGCGTGGTCGGTGGCGAGGCAATCCACCGTGCCGTCGAGCAGCCCCTTGAGGAGGTGGTCGGCGTCCGCCCGGGTCCGCAGCGGCGGGGCGACCTTGTAGATCGCGTCGAAAGACCGCAGCGCCTCGTCCGTCAGCGTCAGGTGGTGTGGGCAGACCTCGCAGGTCACGGGCAGGCCGCGCGCCTTCGCCTCCCGCACGAGGTCGAGCGCGCGGGCGGTCGAGAGGTGCTGGACGTGCAGCCGCCCGCCTGTCTGGGCCACGATCTCCAGGTCGCGGGCGACGCGGGCCGCCTCCGCCGCCGCGGGGTTGCCGGGCAGGCCCAGTTCCTCGGACACCGGCCCCTCGTTCATCACCCCGTCGGCGCGCAGGGAGGCGTCCTCGGCGTGGACGCTCACGACCATGCCGAGGGAGCGGGCGTACTCCAGCCCCAGGCGCAGCACGCGGGCATTCTCGTTCGTCCGCCCGTCGTCGGTGAACATGACGGCCCCCGCCTCCTTGAGGTAGGTCAGCTCCGCCAGTTGCTCGCCCTGCTGCCCCTTCGTCAGCGCGGCGGCGGGCTTCAGCCGGGCAAGACCCAGCCCCTCCGCTCGTTCGATCAGCGCCCGCACGGTGGCCGGGTCGTCCACGACTGGGAGCGTGTTGGGCATGGACACGACCGTCCCGTACCCCCCCGCCGCCGCCGCCGCGAGCCCAGAGGCGAGGTCTTCCTTCTCCGTCTGCCCCGGCTCGCGCAGGTGGGCGTGCAGTTCGATGAGGGCGGGTGCGACCGTTCCACCTTGCCCGTCAACGACTTCCCCGAGTTCGCCGAGGTTCCAACCCTGGATGACGCCGTTTTCGACCGTGATGGATTCGAGCCGTTCGGAGCCGGGGCGTTTGATGTTGGTGATGGTGAGTTGTGTCATTTCAGTTCCTTGAATGCAGCAGAACGCATCGGCCCTTTTGCTCCTCCCCCCTTGTGGGGGAGGCTGGGAGGGGGTGAACGCAAGCGACCTGCGGCGCGGCCTGTGGAAGAGGCAGGGCATCTTGCCCACGTTGGCGCCTGCGTCGTCGCCCCCTCATCCCGGCCCTCTCCCGCAGGGGGAGAGGGAGAAGTCACTCCCGCCCCACCAGCAGGTGATACAGCACGCTCATCCGTACGGCCTGCCCGTTCTCCACCTGGCGTACGATGCGGCTGCGTGGGCCGTCGGCCACGTCCGAGCTGATCTCCAGGTCGCGGTTCATGGGGCCGGGGTGCAGGGCGATGGCGCCGCTCTCGGCCTCCCGCATCAGAGACTCGTTCACCTGATAGGTGTCGGCGTACTCCTGAAGGCTGGCGAGGTATCCGGCGTCCATACGCTCCTGCTGAAGGCGCAGGGCCATGACCGCATGCGCGCCCCGCACGGCCTCGCGGGGGTCGGTCGTCAGCGTCACGCCGGGCAGCGCGGCGAGCCCCTCGGGGAGAAGGGTCGCCGGGCCGCACAGCACGACCTTCGCGCCCAGCTTCGGCAGCAGTTCCGCGTTGCTGCGCGCCACCCGCGAGTGCCGCACGTCGCCGACGATGGCGACCGTCAGGCCTTCCAGGGTGCCGAACTCCTGCCGCACCGTGTAGGCGTCGAGGAGGGCCTGGGTGGGGTGCGAGCGACGCCCGTCCCCCGCGTTGATGACGGGTTTGCCGGAGTAGCGTGCCACCAGATGCGCCGCCCCCGCCGCGTGGTGCCGCACGACGTAGGCGTCCACCTTGTAGGCGGTCAGCACCTCCACCGTGTCGCGCAGGGATTCGCCCTTACTCAGGCTGCTCGCGCCCGCCGCAAAAGAAACCACATCCGCGCTCATGCGCCGGGCGGCCAGCTCGAAACTCACGCGCGTGCGGGTGGAGTTCTCGAAAAAGGCCGTGCAGACCGTCAGCCCTTGCAGCGCCGGGACTTTCCTCACCGGGCGGTCGAGCACCTGACTCATCGTGTCCGCGTTGTCGAGAAGGGCCGTCAGCCGCTCGCGCGACCAGCCCTGAAAGTCGAGCAGGTGCCGGGGGCGGGCGGACGTGGAGAGGGTGAAGGCCGTCATCGCAGCGTCTCCACGTCGTGCAACTCCACGAGGTCCACCCCGTCCGTCTCGGTGAGCCGCACCTTGACGACCTCCGTGCGGGCGGTCGGGAGATTCTTGCCCACATAGTCGGCGCGGATGGGCAGCTCGCGGTGCCCCCGGTCCACGAGGACGGCGAGTTGGATGCCCTCGGGCCTGCCCAGGTCGATCAGGGCGTCGAGCGCGGCGCGCACGGTGCGGCCCGTGTACAGCACGTCGTCCACGAGGACCACGCGGCGCCGGGCGAGGTCGAAGGGCACCTGCGTCTCCCGGATGATGGGCTGGCGGGCGATCTCCGTCAGGTCGTCGCGGTAGAGGGTGATGTCGAGCCGTCCGGTGGGCACGTCCACCCCCTCCAGCTCGCTCAGTTTCGCCGCCAGCCGCCCAGCGAGCGGGATGCCGCGCGTGTGAATGCCGATCAGGGCCAGGTTCTCCGCCCCCCGGTTGCGCTCCACGATCTCGTGCGCGATGCGGGTCAGCGCCCGGCGCACCTCGTCGGCGGTGAGGATGGTGGCTTTCGGCGTCACGGGCGCTCCGCCTTGGGGAGAGCGGAAGGCCGAAGGCAGAAGGCAAAGGCGTTCCCGGCCTTCTGCCTTCCGCCTTTCGCCATCTGCCCAAAAAAAACGCCGCCCAGCGCAGGCTGTCGGCCCGTCAAATCATGGTGCATCTTCGCTCCTTCTCCTGCCTCACGGGGCGGGTGCGGTCTCACGGGGCCGCTGAGAAAGGCCGGGGGGCGTGTCTGCCCGCTGCCCCGGGGAGTGTACACCGGGGCGAGGCAGGTGGGGAGGGGATGACCAAAGCTCAGCCTGACCGCCCCCTTAAAGACGCACTAAACTTGACACGTCGGCACTCAGGTTTTAAGCTATAGGCAGTTGAGCGGAGGGCGATGCAGGAGCTGCCGAGCCGCTTCCAGTCACAGGAGGTAACGACCTTGATGCGTTTTGACCCTTTTCGTGAGATCGAGGAACTGACCCAGCGGATGGACCGTGCCTTCGGCGGCGGCGTGAGCGGCCAGGTGGCCCGTCTGGCCCCGCCCGTGGACGTGCACGAGGACGAGGGGGGCTTGGAGCTGACCCTCGACCTGCCGGGCGTGCAGCCTGACGACATCCAGATCGAGGCCGAGAACCAGACGCTGACCGTGCAGGCCAAGCGGAGCTACAGCCGGGGCGAGGGCCGCACCGCCCACCGGGTCGAGCGCGCCTACGGCACCTTCTCGCGCACCTTCAGCGTGCCCGCGAAGTACGACCTCACCAAGGTGGAGGCGAATTTCGACCACGGCACCCTGACCCTGCGCGTGCCCCGCAGTGAAGCCGCCCAGAAGCGCACCGTCCAGGTCCGCACGGGCGGGCAACTGAATGCCCCGAGGACCGTCGAGGCCGGGCAGGACACGCCCGCCACCGAGACGCAGAACGCCGAGAGCACCCAGGGCGCATAAGCCTCTCCCAGACGAAACTCCCGCCGGGCATCACCTCGGCGGGAGCTTTGCTGTCTGGAACAGGGGAGGCGGCTCAGGCCAGCACATCCGGCGAGAGCTTGGACGGTTCCAGCGCGCCCGTCATCACCGACACGGTGTCCGCCATGCTGAGCTTGCGCGGGTTGACGACGGCGGCGCGGCGCCCCAGACGCTGGATGTGGATGCGGTCGGCGATCTCGAAGACGTGGGGCATGTTGTGGCTGATGATGATGACGGGCAGGCCCTTGTCGCGCACCCGGCGGATCAGGTCGAGCACCATATTGCCCTCCTTGACCCCGAGCGCGGCGGTCGGCTCGTCCATGATCACCACGTGCCGGGCGAAGGCCGCGCTGCGCGCCACCGCTACCCCCTGCCGCTGACCGCCGGAGAGGGTCTCGACGGGCTGGGTCATCGAGCGGATCGAGAACTGGAGGGTCTTCATGTGCTCGGTCGCCTCGGTCAGCATCCGCTTCTTGTCGATCAACCGCAGCATCCGCCCAATCGCCCCGCCCCGGTACAGCTCGCGGCCCAGGAAGAGGTTCTCGGCGATGGTCATGGCGGGCGCCACGGCGAGGTCCTGGTACACCGTCTCGATGCCCTGCCGCCGCGCGTCGATGGGGCTGCGGAAGTGCACCGGCTGGCCGTCGAGGAGAATCTGCCCGCTGTCGGGGACGATGGCGCCCGAGAGCGCCTTGATCAGGCTCGACTTGCCCGCCCCGTTGTCACCGATCACCGCCAGGATTTCCCCGGCGCGCAACTCGAAGTCCACGCCGTCGAGCGCCGTGACGTGGCCGTAGCGTTTGACGAGTTGCCGCGCCTCGAAGACGGTGGAGACGGGGGGGCTGACCGGCACGGCGCCCGCCTGTGAGGGGGAGGTCTGCATGGTCACGCCTTCCTCCGCGAAATCTGGTCCACGGCGACCGCCAGGATGGTGAGCAGGCCGGTGATGATGTACTGGTACACCGAGGGCACGCCCATCAGGGTCAGGCCGTTGGTGAACACGCCGACGATCAAGGCCCCCAGCAGCGTGCCGATGATCGCGCCCCGCCCCCCGAAGAGCGAGGTGCCGCCCAGCACCACGGCGGTGATCGACGCCAGCGCCTCGGTCTGCCCGGCGTTGGGGTCGCCCACGCCCGTGCGCGCGGTCAGCAGCAGCGCGGCGATCCCGTAGGTCAGCCCCGCCAGCGTGTAGACCATCAGCAGCACCCGGTTCGTGGGAATGCCCGTCAGGCGCGCAGCCTCCGGGTTGTTGCCGACCGCGTAGAGGTGACGGCCCGGCGAGGTCTGCGTCAGGATGAGGTGGGTGAGAAGGTAGAGCGCCAGCATCAGCAGGGTGCCGTAGGTCCAGGTCGTCGTTCCGATCTGGAAGGTGGAGCCGAAGAAGGTCAGCGGCGCGGGCAGGTTCGAGACCGTCTCCGAGCGCGAGTAGACCTGCGTCACCCCGAAGACGATGCCGAACATGCCCAGCGTGACGATGAAGGGTGGCAGCCGCAGCCGCGTGATCAGCAGGCCGTTGATCCACCCGATGAAGGTGGTGGCGAGCAGCCCCAGCCCGATGGCGAGGAAGGGGTTCAGGCCCGAGTTCACCGCCAGCCGGGTCATCACCACGCCGCCGAGCGCCATCATCACGCCCGCCGCGAGGTCGATGCCCGAGGTCAGGATGATCAGGGTCTGCCCGATGGCGAGCACCGCGACGTAGGAGACCTGTTGGAAGATCAGGGAGAAGTTCTGCGGGCTCAGGAAGCGGTCGGACTGGGTGGAGAAGAAGATGACGGCGAGCAGCAGCGCGAGCAGCGGCCCCAGGATGGCGATGTTGGGCAGCCGCTCGCGCAGGGTGAGGCGGTCGGGGGCCTTGGCGAGGGGGGCAGGAGGGGTGGTCATGCGCCGAAGTCTTCCTTTGCGGGTGAAGGCGGGGGAAGGCCAGCCTGAAGCGGACCTTCCCCCTGGGTCTGGGGCGCGTCAGGCGCCGGGGCTTACTGGCCCCAGCAGTTGGCGAGGCCGTACTGCACGCTCTGGCTGGGCACGCCGGACACCGCCCTCGCGGCGATCAGGTTCACGCCCGTGTCGGTGTAGCCGCTCCTCACCTTCTTGCCGGTCTTGGCGAACTCCACGCCCGCCGCCACGCCGAGGGCCGCCATCTTCAGCGGGTACTGCTGCGAGGTCGCCGCGAAGACGCCGCTTTGCACCCCGCGCACGCCGTTGCAGCCGCCGTCCACCGAGACGATCATCACGGCCTTGTCCTTGCCCGCGTTCTTCAGCGCCTGGTGCGCGCCGTACCCGGCGGGCTCGTTGATCGTGTACACGAGGTTGATGTCGGGGTTTTTCTGGAGGCAGTTTTCCATCGCGGTCTGCCCCTTGGCCTGGTCGCCGAAGGAGTCCTGCGCGCACACCACCACGCCGCCGATCACATTGGTGGGGGTCTGGGCCGTGATCGCCTTGCCGGAGCTGTCCTTCACGCCCAGCCCGGCCAGGAAGCCGTTGTGCCGGGCGATGCCCACCGGATGCCCCGGGAAGAGGTCGAGGGTGGCGACCTTGAGGGGCTTATTGCCCATCGCGGCCTTCGCGTAGCGCCCGATCAGGACCCCCGCCTGGAAGTTGTTCGTGGCGAACAGGGCGTCGGACGCACTCGCCGGGTCGGTGGGCGAGTCGAGCGCGATGACCTGCACGCCCTGGGCCTGCGCCTTTTTGATCGCGGGGATGATCGCCTTGGAGTCCGCCGGGGTGATCAGGATGGTCTTCGCGCCCGCCGCGACCATGTTCTCGATGGCGGTGACCTGCGAGGCGTTGTCGTTGTCCGCCTTGCCCGCCGCCGTCATCAGCCGCGCCCCGAGGCGGGTGGCCTCCTTCTGGGCGCCCTCTTTCATCTTCACGAAAAAGGGGTTGGTGTCCGTCTTCGTGATCAGCCCGATCACAGGCTGGTTCCCCTGCGCGAACGCGAGGCCAAGGACGGTGGCGGCGGCGAGGGCGGCGGTCACGAGCTTGGTGGGGGTACGCATGGTCTTCTCCTGGGCTTGAAGGGGGGCGGGGGGCCGGGGGCGGACAGGAAGGGGAAGGGCGAGGCGGGGAGGAATCAGGGGCCTGGAACGGTGCCGAGGGCGGCGCCGGGCGGGTTGGCGAGGTGCGGCGGGGCGGTCACGGCGAACCCGCCGGGTGGGGCTGCGGGCGGGGCTGCCCCGCGGGGGGAGCCACCGAGTCCCGCTCGATGAAGGTGGTCTTCAGCCGCACGGCGGTGGGGACCTCCTCGCCCGCGAGCCGGGCGAGCAGCGTGCGGCAGGCGAGCGCCCCGAGCTCGTATTCGGGCTGCGCGACCACCGTGAGGGCCGGGAGGATGGTCTGGGCCCAGCGCGAGTCGTCGAAGGCCACGACGGAAAGGTCGCCCGGCAGGCGCAGCCCCAGCTCGCGGGTGGCGAGCACGGCGCCTACGGTCATCTCGTTGTTGCCCACAAACAAGGCGGTGGGGCGCTCCCCGGCGGGCAGGGCGAGCAGGGCGTGGGCGGCGGCGCGGCCCCCCGCCTCGCGGTGGTCGCCCGGCAGCACGAGTTCGGGGCGGTAGGGGATGCCCGCGTCCGCCAGCGCCCGGCGGTAGCCCTCGTGCCGCTCGATGGCGGTGCTGATGTCGCGCCGTCCCACGATCATGCCGATGCGGCGGTGCCCGTGCGCGGCGAGGTGCGACACCGCCCGCTCTGCCCCCGCCTCGTTGTCCACCAGAACCGTGTGCGCGTTCGCGCGACCGCTCGCCCGGTCGAGTTCGATCACCGGGAGGCCCGGCAGCAGGTCGAGGTTGGTGTGGGTGGCGGGCGTGGGCACCACGATGAGTCCGCGCGGCAGGTGCCCGCGCAGCGTCTCGAAGGCCCGGCGCTCCCGGGCGGACTCCTCGTCCGAGTTGAACATCAAGACCGTGTAGCCCTGCGCCTCGGCCACGTCCTGCACGCCCTTGGCAAGCGTCGCGTGAAAGGGGTTGAGGATGTCGGTGACCACCAGCCCCAGCGTGCGGCTCCCGCGCTGGCGCAGGCTGCGCGCGAGCACGTTGGGCTGGTACCCCAGCGTCCGCGCCGCGTGCTGCACCCGCTCCCGCGTCGCCTCGGCCACCAGCTCCGGCTTCGTGAGCGCCCGCGACGCCGTGGCCGCCGACACCTGCGCGAGTTTGGCGACGTCTTCCAGACCGATCATGCAAACGGTTTCACTTTCACGAAGGGGCTGCGAGGCTCCCGGCAGGAGGCCCCGAAGGACGGCTCAGCCGTTGAGAAGGGGCCATCCTCTGGAGAGCGCCCCAGCTCGGAAATGCAAACGATTTCAACTTGCGTGAGGCGAGTCTGCTCGACCGCGGGCGAAATGTCAAGCTCTCCTCAAAGAGGCGGGGAAGGCGTCCTGCGGGGGTGTGTTCCAGGCCACGCTCCCGTGCGTGCGGGCGGTGAGGCTTTCGTTTTCGTGTAGGGGCGGGTGGGGGCCCTGCGCTAGCCTGCGGGCCAGGTGCCGATCCTGCTCACCGCCGCCGACCTCAGCCTGTCCTTCGGGGAGCGGGCGGTGCTGTCGGGCGTGGCTGTGGGGGTGGCGAGCGGGGAGCGGGTGGCCCTGCTGGGGCGCAACGGGGCGGGCAAGACCACCCTGCTGCGCGTGCTGCTGGGCGAGCTGACTCCCGAGGAGGGCACGGTGTGGCGTTCTCCGGGCCTGCGGGTGGGGGTGCTGGGGCAGCACCACGCCCACCCGCCCGGCCTGACGGTGCGCGCCCTGCTGGACGCCGCGCACCCCTACCGGGAACTGGAGGCCGAGCTGCTGGCGTTGGAGGCGAACCTGGGCGACCCGGGGACGCTCGCGGCCTGGACGGCCCTGCACGCCCGGCTGGAGGACGCCGGGGCCTACACCTGGCCCGCCCGCGCCGCGCGGACGCTGGGGGTGCTCGACCTCACCCGCTTTCTGGGCCGGGAGGCGGCCACCCTCTCGGGCGGGGAGCGCACCCGCCTCGCCCTGGCGCTGGCGCTGGCCCGCGAGCCTGACCTCCTGATCCTCGACGAGCCGACGAACCACCTCGACGTGCGGATGCGCGAGTGGCTCGAAGACCACCTGCGGGCCTTCGGGGGCGGCGTGCTGCTGACCAGCCACGACCGCGATTTCCTCGACGCGGTGGCGACCCGCAGCCTGTGGCTGGAGGGCGGCGAGGGGATCGAGTACCCGGGAGGCTACTCCCGCGCCCGTGCCCAGCGCGACCTGGAACGCCGCACCCAGGCGCGGGCCGCCCACCTGAGTGGACGCGAGGCCGCCCGCCTGTCGGGCAGCGCCGAGCGTGAGGGCGAGTGGGGAAGACGGTCGCGGGCCCTCAAGTCCCGGGTGGACCGCCTCCCCGTGACGGAGGCGCCCCTGCCCGAGCGGCAGATCCGGATGCGGCTCCTCGCGGGGACGGCGCGGGCGCGGCTCGTGGCCTGGGGCGAGCACCTCTCCAAGAGCTACGGGGGCCGGGCGGTGCTGCAAGGCGTGGCCTTCAAGCTGAGGCAGGGCGACCGGGTGGCCCTGATGGGCGCGAACGGCACGGGCAAGACGACCCTGATGCGGCTGCTCGCGGGCGAGACCCACCCCGACCCGCCTGCGCCCGGCGGGCCCGAACCCGTGCTCCGGGTGGCGAATGGGGTCGGTGTCGCCAGCCTCGACCAGACGTGGCACGGCCTGACACCGGGGGAGGGGCTGCGGGCGCAGTTCGAGCGGAGGTTCGGCGAGCGGGCGAAGGCGCTGCTGGGCCGGGCGGGCTTCGTCGCCGCCGACTGGCCCAAGACCCCCGAAACGCTCAGCGGCGGCGAGCGGGCGCGGGCGGGGCTGGCCCTCGTGAGCGCCCTGCGCGCCGACCTGCTGCTGCTCGACGAGCCCACCAACCACCTCGACGTGGAGGCCTTGCAGGCGCTGGAGGAGGCCGTCCACGCCTACGGGGGCGCCGTCGTGATCGTCACCCACGACCGCCGCTTCGCCCGCGAGGTGGCGACCCGGCTGTGGGTGATCGAGGACGCGGGGCTGAGGGAAGTCACCGGGTGGGGCAGCCGCGAGTACACCGACCCCGCGCGCACGCTGACGGGCGATCCTCCGCCGCCCCCGCCTCCGCCGACCCCCCGCGAGCGTCTGGCGGTCACCGAGGCCCAGCTCGCGGACGTGCGCCGGGGGCTCGACGCGCCCCCCGGCACCCTGACCGGGCGGGAGGAGGCGCGGCTGCGCGCCCGTGCCCACCAGCTCCAGACCCACCTCTACGACCTCTACGGTCAGGCCTTCGCCGCCCCGCAGTTCGACGCCGAGGTGCGCGAGCCGCCGCTGACCGTCCGCGCCCAGCGCCTCGGGGAGGTCGGGGGCATGTTCTGGGCCGCCCGCGACGAGGCTTGCCCGCACCTCGCCTGGGACGGCCACACCCTGCGCTTCAGCGAGCCGCCCCCCGCGTGGTACGGCGCGGCCCTCCTCGGCGGGGCGCTGCGCATCCTCTTCGAGCGCTGGAACGTGGGCCGGGCGCGGCTGGGGGAGGGAGGGCCGGTGCTGACGCGGCGGGAGTACTTCGAGCGGACCGGGGTGGCGCCGGGGGGCGGTCGGGAGGAGCAACCCCTCGGTCAGCCCCGCTGACAGCGCTCCTCAAGGGGAGCCAGGGACGACCTTTGCGCTAGAATACCAGTTCTGTTGCCTCCCTTGAAGAGGACTCGCAAAGCTGCGCAGCAGAGGGGTTAAGCGGGCCGCCGCAGTCTTCTCCCACTTCCCCCTAACCTCTTCCCGCGCCCCGCTATACTCCCCGGCATGGAAGACCTCATCAAGGGCCGTCTGGGCGGCGAGGCGGACGGGTACTCGGTCCGCTGCGCCATCGACGGGGACCGCATCACGGGCCGGGCGGGCGGCAAGCTCCACGGCAAGGACATCGAGCTGGAGATCACCGAGCGCGGCGTGCAGGGCACCGTGGGCGAGGAAAGCGTCCGCATCGAGCTGGAAGAAGGCGAGCTGCGCGGCAACGTCGGCGGCCAGCGCCTCGTGCTGCGCGGGGTGGACCGGGTGACGGGCTTTCTGGGCGAGCCCATCGTGGGCTGGAACGTCGTCGCCCAGCAGCAGGGGGACAGGCTCCAGGGCCAGCTCGGGAGCACGGTGCTGGGCCGCCCCTTCGAACTCTCCCTGGGCACCGCCCCCGGCTGGGTGGGGACCCTCGTCGCCGTGGTCGCCTTCTACGCGCTCGAACCCCGCGCGGGCGTGAGCGTCAGCCGCTAGGCGGGAGCAGGGACAGGGCCGCCCCGCGTACCTGGGCGGCCCTGTCCCTTTGGTCCCGGGACGCTCAGCCGTGCCGGGCCAGGAAGGCCTCCCGCTCCATCCAGGCCAGCCGGGGCTCGGTCTCCGAGGGCGCGACCCGCGTGCCGTACACGAGGCGCATCACCCGGAAGCCCAGCCCGTACACCCGGGCCTGGGCGGGCGGCAGGCTCATCACCGTGAAGCCGTTTTTCTCCAGCGGCCCGTGGAAGAGGGTGACGGCGAAGACGGCGCGGGCCTCACGGAACTCGGGCCGTTCGCGCAGCGCCCGGGCCACGTCCCGCAGCGAACGCTGGTAGGCGCGGTAGGCCGCCAGCGAACTCCGCGCGTTGAGGCCGACCAGGCGCGGGCTGTGCAGGTGCAGCTCGGCGGCGAGGCTGCCCGGCGGGAAGGGCAGCGGGCCCGGCCTGGGCCGCAGGGCCACCCGCATCACCGCGTCGGCCCGCTCGGTGAGGGGCCGCACCCCGTGCGCGCGGGCGAAGCGGTCGTCCACGAGGCGGCGGTACACGTGGATGAGCAGGTCGCGCGGCGTGGCGGGCCGCACCTCCGGCAGCTCCCGCACGGGGACGGGCCGGTAGCCCAGCGCCCCCAGCCGGGCGAGCGCGGCGGGCAGGTCGTTGGGAGACACCCGCAGGGTCAGGCCCGGTTCCGGCGCCGGGGAGGGCAGGGGGAGCGGGCGAACCCCCCGGGCGGCCAGGGCGCGGAGCTGACCCAGGCCCAGGGCGTCGGGGGCCCAGGCGGTCACGGCACCCCCCGCCGCCACGTCGAGGCCGGGGAGCCCGGCGGGGTCCCCCTGCCCGGCGACCTCGTGCCCGGCGCCCGCGGCGAGCCGCACCCCTTCCGGGTCGAGGGCCGCCAGCCGGGCCGGGACGAGCAGGGTCGCCCGCACCCCGGCGTTGTCCAGAACCGCGAGCCCCCCCCGCAGCTCGGCGGGCGTGGCGACGGGGACGGTCAGGCCCAGGCGGGGGTCGCCGGGGTGACCGCCGTGCCAGGCCCCGTGGGCTCCCGCCCGCACGAGGGCGCGCACGAGCGGCGCGCGCAGGGGGAGACGGGGGCGACGGTCGCGGCGCGCAGCGGTCATGCGCCACTGTAGCGGCGGCGGGCGCGTGAGGATTTCTGAAGGCCGATGAAGGCCAGAATCAGCCGCGGCATCGTATGCTCTCGGGCAGTGATGCTTCAGCTTTCCTTTAACAACCGGACGGATGCGGGGGGCCTGTGAGACCTCTGCGTATCGGTCTGTTCACCGACACCTTCTTGCCCGACCAGAACGGCATCGTCACCAGCGTCGGGCTCCTGAGTGACGAACTGCGGGCGCGGGGGCACCACGTCGAGGTGGTCGCCCCCTTCTTTCCGGAGCAGCGGGGCGACCGGCCCGACGTGCGCCGCGTCTCCAGCGTCCGGTACGTCTTCTTGCCGACCTACCGCCTGGCCTGGCCCACCCGCAAGGACTTCGAGCGGCAGTACGATCTCGTCCACACGCACACGCCGCTCACCCTGGGGCTGGCGGGCGCGCGGCTGGCGCGCAAGTGGCGGGTGCCCCACGTCGCCACGTACCACACCCACATCGAGGCGTACACCCACTACCTCCCCGGCCTGACGCCCATCCAGAGGCACACCGGGGTCGTCACCCGGATCATGGGGTTGTACTACCGCCGCGCCCAGGCCGTGATCACCCCCACCGCCGCCATGCTCGACGTGACCCAGGCGATGGGCGTGAGAAACCCGGTCGTCATCCCCACCGCCGCCCGGCCCGAGGTGCTGCGGTCGGCGCCTCCCATCGAAAGTCCCTGGCCCGCAGGCACGCGGCGGCTGCTCAGCGTGGGCCGCCTCGCCCGCGAGAAGCGCTTCGACCTCGTGCTCGACGCGCTCGCCGGGCTGCCGGGCGCGCACCTCGTCGTGCTGGGGGAGGGGCCGGAGCGTGGGCACCTCGTGGCCCACGCCGAGCGGCTGGGGGTGGCGGACCGGGTGAGCTTTCTGGGCGTGCGGCCCTGGACCGAGATCGGGGCGTACTACCGCCTCGCCGAACTCTTCCTCTTCGCCAGCGACACCGAGACGCAGGGCCTCGTTCTCCAGGAGGCGCAACTGATGGGCGTGCCCGTCGTGGCGGTCGGGGCGCGCGGCACGCTGAGCGGGGCGGCGCACGGGGAGAGCGGCTTCCTGGCCCTGCCCGGGGACGTGCCCGCCCTCACCCGCCACGCCGCCGAGGTGCTGGGCGACCCGGCGCTGTGGGCGCGGCTCTCGCGGGGGGCGCGGGCCTTCGGCGCGGCCTGGACGCCGGGCGGGGTGGCCGAGCGGGTGCTCGACGTGTACGCGGACGTGCTGGGCACGCCGCGCGAGGTCGCGTTTCCGGCGGAGGCCGCCTCCCTCACTCCCCGAAATACCCCCTGGTATGACCGCTGAGGTTTTGCGCGTGGCGCCACAGGAAGGGCAGCCAGCCCCCCTCCAGCCGCCGCGCGCTCGTCTCCACCAGGGCGCCGGGGACGTAGGCGACCTCGCCGAGCCGCCCGAGCGACCGCCCCAGCAGCACGTCCTCGTAAGCCTCCACGTCGGGGTAGCCGCCCGCAAGGTGAGCCGCCCCGCGCGAAAAGGCCATGTTCGCCCCCGCGAGGTTGGGGCGTCCGGCCACCGCGCAGGCGTGCAGGAAGGTGCCGTAGGCGAGTCCCGAGAGCGCCGCCACGGGCCGCGACACGCCGCAAAAGCGCATCGGCCCGTAGAGGGCGACCCGGCCACAGCCCCCCGGCCCGGCGTCCCCCTTTCCGGCGGCCCCACTTCCGACAGCCTCGGCGAAGCGCGCGAGCCACTCGGGGCAGGGCAACGAGTCGGCGTCGGTGGAGGCGACCCAGGGCGTGCGCGCGGCGTCCAGGCCCGCCTGGCGGGTGGGGGCGATGCCGCGCACGTGGCAGGAGACGACCGTGGCGCCCCAGGCCCGCGCGACCGCCGCCGTGTCGTCCTGGCTGGCGTTGTCCACGACGATCACTGCCGCGGGGGGATGAAGCTGGCGTTCCAGGGCGCGCAGGGTGAGGGGCAGGTACTTCGCCTCGTTGCGCGCGGGAATCACGACCGTGAAGTCCGGCACGGGCACAGGCTAGCAGGTGATCGCGAAATCCCCGCCACCCCAGCAGTGGGGGGACGGGCGTGACCCGCCGCTCGCCGCTGCGCCCGGGGACGCTCGGGCCCGTCGCCGCCGCCGCCGTGGCGCTCGCCTGCGCGGAGTTCGTGCGCAGCGGGGTGTACGCGGCCTACCTCCCGCAGGCGGGGCCGCGGGAACTGGGCCTGCCCCAGGCCGCCGTGGGGTTGGCGTGGACCGCCCATTTCGCCGCCGACACCCTGATGCGCGGCCCGGCGGGGGCATTGATCGCCCGGCGCGGGCTGCGGGTGGTGATGCTGCTGGGGTCGCTCCTGAGCCTGCTCGCGCTCGCGCTGCTGCCGCTGGCGCACTGGCCGTGGCTGATCGTCCTCATCGCCGCCCTGCACGGGGTGGGCTTCGCGGCGATGTGGCCGGGGGCGATGAATCTCACTGCCGACGCCGCGCGGGAGGGCTACCAGGGCCGGGCGATCACGGGGGTCGCGCTGGGGGTGATGCCGCTCGTCGGCGGGGGGGTCTTGCTCCTGGGGGGGCTGGCCCAGGGGAACGCGGGGCTCGCCCTGCTCGTCGCGCTGGGGATGCAGTCGCTGGGGGTGCTCGCCACCCTCGCCCTCCCCGCCCGCCGGGTGCGCCCCCGGGAGGAGGGCCAGGCCCCGGCGCCCGAGCGGGTGCGCCGCGCGGCCCGGGCGCTCGCGCCGCTGCTGCCCGCCGCCTTCATGCAAAACGTCACCATGTCCATGCTCGGGCTGCTGCTCTTTACCCTCGCGCCGGGGCTGGGACTGAACTACTGGGGCATGGTCGCCCTGCTCGCGGTGGGCGGGGTGGTCGCCTACGGCTCGCTGCCCTTCACCGGGCGGGTGGCGGACCGGGGCCGGGCCCGCCTCGCCCTGACGGCGGGCTTCGCCCTGGTCGGCCTCGCCCTGAGCGCCATCGCGGCCACCCCGCCCGTGTGGGCGCTCTACCCCCTCGCGG
This sequence comes from Deinococcus planocerae, assembly GCF_002869765.1. Classification (NCBI taxonomy): domain Bacteria; kingdom Thermotogati; phylum Deinococcota; class Deinococci; order Deinococcales; family Deinococcaceae; genus Deinococcus; species Deinococcus planocerae. The sequence continues at coordinate 87,018 of NZ_PNOR01000020.1, forward strand.
CGGTGGCGGGGCTCGGGTACGCCTGCATCTCGCCCGGCTGGGCCGCCCTCGTCACGGGCACCCTGCCGGAAGGCGAGCGCCCCGCCGCCTGGGGCGCCCTGATGACCTTCGAGAACGCGGGCACGGCCCTCGGGCCCCTGCTGGGCAGCCTGGCCTTCGCGCAGCTCGGCGTGCCCGGCCCCTTCCTGGTGGGGGGCGTGCTCGCGCTGACGACCGCCCTCGCCTACATCGTCTTCCGCCGCGCCTTCCCCGAGGGCCGGACGGCGCAGCCCGCGTGAGGCGGGGCCTTTCCCGACCCGCCCGCGCCCTCCTCGGCCTCGCCGCGCTCGCCGTCCTCCTCGCCGACGGGCTGGGCCGCGCCGCCGGGTGGGGGGCGCTGGGTCCCGGCGATCGGTCCTCCCCCCGGGTGGCCCTCACCTTCGACGACGGGCCGGGGGAGCGGACGGCGGAGCTGCTCGCGGTGCTCGCGCGGCACGGGGCCCCCGCGACCTTCTTCGTGACGGCCCCGGCCTGCGAGCGGCACCCGGACCTCCTGCGGGCCCTGACGGAGGCGGGCCACGGGGTCGAGTCGCACGGGCGCTGGCACACCCACGCCCTGGGGCTGCCCCCCTGGCGCGAGTGGGCCCAGGTGCGCTGGCACCCCCGCGCGGGGGAGGGCGGCCCCCACCTCTACCGCCCCCCCTACGGCGGTCACCGCCCCCCGCCCCCCCCCCTCGCCCCCCCCCCCCGCCCCCCCCTCCCCCCCCGGGACGTGGAGGGGCGGGACTGGACGGACGCCCCTGCCGCGGCACTCGCCGCGCGGGCCCTCGAGCAGGTTCGGCCCGGCAGCGTGGTCTTGCTGCACGACGGTCCCGCCGTCACGCCCGAACTGCTCGGTCTGCTGCTGGCCGGACTGGAGGCGCGGGGCCTCACGCCCGCCCGGCTGCGTGACCTGCCCATGCGGCGCATCGGCTTGCGCGCCGGCATGAGGCGACTGAGGGCGAGTTACGGCCTCTAGCCTCCTGGACACGAGCACACGGTCATGTTGCGCGGGGCCCACCGTTCGGTCTGCGTCGGGGAAAGCCTCCGTGCTTCGCTCAGGGCGACGACTTCACGGTCAACCGCTCGGGGAGGCGTCCCGGAGCAGGCTCCCCACCTCGGCGGCGATGACGGGCA
>NZ_PNOR01000021.1 GCF_002869765.1 Deinococcus planocerae
CTTGGCGGCGGTGCGGGCCGTCGCTTCCGGCGCCGTCAGCACCCGGCCCCACCCGGTCGGCACGTTCCGGAAGCTCGTCCAGGGACCGTCGGCGAGGGGCCGCTGCTTCTGGATCGCATTCAGGGCCCCGCCCTCGCCCGAGAAGTAAAGGGTGCCCTGGTCGCTCACGGCGACGGGCGTGTCGATCTTCCTGCCCGTCTGAATCTTCCAGAGAGCGCCCCCGTTCGGCGCGATGGCGTGGACGGTGCCCGCGAGGTCACCCACCACCACGGTCCCGTCGCTGAGTTCGGCGGCGGACGCGGCGACCGGCGCCCCGGTCGGGTAGGTCCAGGCGTCCTCGCCGCTCGTCTTCACGGCATAGACGTTGCCGTCGTAGCTGCCGACGACGACGAGGTTGCCGCTCGTCACGATGGGGCTGGCGTTCACGAAGAGGCCGGTGGGCCGCACCCAGCGCTGTTTGCCGTCGGGGGCGACGGAGTAGATGCGGCGGTCGCCGGAGCCGAAGTAGACGTTGCCCGCGGCGTCGAGCGCGGGGCTGCTGAAGACGGTGGACCCGGCGCGGAAGGTCCACTTGAGCTCGCCGTCCGGCGTGAGGGCGTGGAGCGAATTGTTCTGCCCGCCGAAGTAGATCGTGCCGTCCGCCGCCACCGCCGGGCTGCTGAAGACGGGCGAGCCCACCTTGAAGGTCCAGAGGGTCTGACCCTGGGGCGAGAGCGCGTACACGCTGCCCCCCGCGGTGGCGACGATCACGCTGCCGTCGGGGCGCAGGGCGGGGCTGGCGAAGAGGTCGCCGTCGAGCTTGACCTTCCACAGCAGCTTGCCCGTGGGGTCGAGGGCGTACACAGAATCGTCGTACGAGGCGGCGATTACCGTGCCCTGCGGGGTCACGACCGGGTGGGCGCGGCCCAGGTCGCCGACCGCGAAGTTCCACTGCTCGGTGCCGCGCGCGTCGGTGCAGTGGACCCGGGCGTCGGAGCCCACGAAGATCAGGTCGCCGCCCTCGGTGACCGCGATGCTGGAGACGACCTTGAGGTCACCCAGTGCGGTGACCTGTGGGGCGGTGGGCGAGGTTTGGGCGAGGGCGGCGCCGACGGTGAAGGAGAGGAGGGAGAGGGAGAGGGCCAGGGTTTTCCTCATGTGAAGGTAAGCTCCTTTACAGTCCCTTTACGGGCTCTTTACCGGGCAAGGGGGTCGGTGGACGCCCGCAAGGCTAGCGTCTTAAGATGCGACTCGCTATGAAAAAGATTCTCATGCTGACCGCGTTCGCGCTCGCTGGCCTCGCCGCCGCGCAGGACACCACAACGCAACCTGCGCAGCCTGCCGACACGAGCACGACCCAGACCGACACCAGCACCACCACCGACACCAGCACCACCCAGACGGATACGAGCACCACCCAGACGGGCACGACGACGACCACCCAGACGGTCACCGCCGCCCCCGCCACCGAGGTGGACCCCACCACCCTGAGCGCGACCGAGAACTTCACCCGCGCCCAGGAGCTCGCGGTGCAGGCCGACGTGGCCTACCCGGTGCCCTTCTTCGACCGCACCCTCTGGAAGGCGTCCGTGACCCACGCCTTCTACGCGGCGAACCAGGAGGCGACCAACCGCGACTACCAGGCGTACCTCGCGCAGCTCTACACCAAGACCCAGTGGTGGATTAACGCCTACAACGCCTGGAGCCGTCTGGGCAACCTCAGCGACCAGGAGCGCCAGCTCGCGTCCCTCAGCGCCGCCAAGCTCGCCTACATCGCCCTCCAGCGCGGCGACCGCGACACCGCCCGCCGCTATGTGCAGCAGGGCCAGGCCTGGGCCGACAGCCCCAGCCTCCAGTCGATCCAGCGCCGCCTGTAAACGCGAAGTCCATCCATACGCCCTCCTTCGTGGGGGGCGTTTTGCTTGGTTCGTGGGGCCCGAGGATCGCCTCATACTTTGCACTCTCCTTCCAAAGCGCTTGACGGTAGGCGCATCACCCTGAACGAAGTGAAGGTTCTCCTCCGGCACCGGCATGTTGGAGAAGCTTCGTTGCCCTCTGCCACGCAGCTTTGCGAGTCCGCATGACAGCGTTCTTACGCAGGCGCTCTAGACTCCCCCATGCACGTCCTCGTCCTCTCCGACACCCACGGCCTGCTGCGCCCGGAGGTGCTGGCACTGGTGCGAGAGGCGGATGCCGTGCTGCACGCGGGCGACGTGGGGAAGGTGGAGGTGCTGACGGCCCTGCGGGAGGCGAACCCCGGTCCCGTCCACACCGTGCGCGGCAACGTGGACCGCACGCCGCCCCTGTCCGAGTTGCCGGAGACGCTGCTGGTCGAACTGGAGGGGGTGGGTATCTACCTGCTGCACGACCTGAACGACCTCGACCTCTCCCCCGGCGCGGCGGGCGTCCAGATCGTCGTCAGCGGGCACACCCACCAGCCGAAGGTGGAGGAGCGGGGCGGCGTGACGTACCTCAATCCCGGCTCGGTCGGCCCGCGCCGTTTCTCGCTGCCGGTGGCGTGCGCGTGGGTGCATCTGGTGAGGGCGGGTGGCATTCGAGTGGAGCCGTTGACGCTGGATGTTTGAGATACAGACTTACAAAGCGGTGATCCATTGAAGGTTGATCTTATTTTCGGCCCACACTTCTTGAGCCGACACCGCGAATGTCGAAAGTTCAATGTCTTCATGAATAGGACTGAAGTCGGCGACCAATCCGCCACTATTTAGGCTTAGTGTCATGCCGCTGCTTGACACAATATTGGTCGTACGATCCTCTCTCAGTAAGAGCGACGTGACGCCGCGAAAATCAAGAAGTACCCATCCCCAGCCTTCCTGGGACTCCTGATCCTTCGCCTCGATTTCCACGATCAATCGGCCCATCGATGCACCACCTTCAAACGACAGCTCAAGTCGCCTGACAAGGGCATCGTTAAATTCAGCAGGCCGGGCAAGAAGGGCCGTGAGGTTGTCCGGAGTCAGGCGGTACATGATGCCCTATCGTGCCCTGTCGTCTGCCACTGCCCCAGGATGCATCAGGCTCACAGACAGGGGCCGGTGGTAGCCTCCTCCCATGACCGCCTCCGCCCCCGCCCTGATCCCCGTGGTCGGCACGCTGCACGCCCTCCAGGTGCCCATCCCCTACCCGATGAAGACCGTGACGGTATTAATCGATGCGCCGCGGGGGGGCCCCGTCACCCTGATCGACACGGCGCTCGACACGCCGGAAGCGCGGCAGGCCATCGAGGACGGGCTCGCCGCCTTCGGGCTGCACTGGCCCGACGTGGAGCGGGTGATCGTGACCCATCACCACCCCGACCACTACGGGCTGGCGGGCGTGGTCGAGGAACGCAGCGGCGCGGCGGTGCAGATGCTCGACGTGGAAATCGGGCGCGGCGAGCGGTACTGGCATCTGTGGGAGGAGTGGCTCCCCGGCCACATCAAGCACATGCAGGACCACGGCCTCCCCCCCAAGCTGATCGAGACGCTGGAGCACGACAGCCGCCGGGGCAAGGCGCGCGTCCACCCGGCGAGCCGCGTTCAACCCCTGCGCGAGGGCCAGCACGTCCCCCTGGCGGGCGGGGAGTGGGAGGTGCTGTGGCTCCCCGGCCACGCCGACGGGCACCTGGGGCTGTGGAACGAGGACGAGGGCACGCTCATCGCCGGGGACGCCATCCTGCCGCGCATCAGCCCGAATGTGGGCCTGTACGCCTACACGCGGCCCGATCCGCTCGGCGACTACCTTCAGACGCTCGGCAAGCTGGAGGCGCTCAACCCGGCACGGGCGGTCGTCGGGCACCACGGCCCCGTCATGGAGGGGGTGCAGGCCCGCGCCCGGGAATTGCGGGGACACCACCACGAGCGGCTGGACTTCATCCGCGCGGAGGCCGAGAACGAGCCGCGCGACGCCTACCGCCTCTCCCTCGCCATGTTCCCGCGCGACCTGAACACCGCCGGGCGCCGCTTCGCCCTCGCCGAGACGCTGGCGCACGCCGAACACCTGCACCTGCTGGGGCAACTGGCGCGGACGTGGCAGGGCGGGGCGTGGGTGTACCACGCGTAAGGGAGGTCGCGGGCTGCCTATAACGGCCTTATGAAGCAGGTACGCTCGACCCGGAAATGAACACCTACACGCCCACCTGGTTCGAGCTCTTTCTGGCGACCATCGAGCCCGCCCAGACCGAGCGGGAGGCAGACTTTCTCGCCCGGCAGCTTCCCCTCCCCGCCTTGCGCCGTGTCCTCGACCTGTGCTGCGGCACCGGGCGCCACGCGCACGCCCTCGCCCGGCGGGGCTACGAGGTGCTGGGCGTGGACCGGGACCCGGACGCGGTGGAGAAGGCCCGCGCCCAGGCTCCCGAGGTCTGCCGCTTCCTCGTGGGCGACATGCGCGACCTCTCCGAGGTGCCCGGTGATCTCGACGCCGCCCTGGTCCTGTGGCAGAGCTTCGGCTTTTTCGATGAGGCCACGAACGCCGCCGTCCTGCGCGGGCTTCACGGACGGCTGCGGCCAGGAGGGCGGCTCATCCTCGACGTGTACCACCGCGACTTCTTCGAGGCGCACCAGGGGGAGGGGCACTTCACGCGCGGCGGCCTCGCGGTGGCCGAGCACAAGCGGATGGCGGGCGGGCGGCTGCGGGTGGAACTGGATTACGGCGGTGAACAGGAGGGGGACGCGTTCGACTGGCAGCTTTACACGCCGGGGGAACTGGAGGAACTGGCCCGCTCCGTGGGACTGACCTGCCTTCTGGCCTGCACGGGGTTCGACGAGCGGCAGCCTGCCTCGGCGGCGTCCCCGCGGATGCAACTGGTGTTCGCGCGGGAAGGCTGAGTCCCCACCCCCCTCCCCAAGGTGCCGCCGGGCCGTTTCGCCTGGAGGCGCCCGCTCTATACTCGCCCGCATGACGGAACTCCAGCGCATCGTGCGGGCGCTCCAGGCGAGCGGCATGGCCGTCGAGACGGTCGAGGACGGCGCGCTTGTCCGCAACGGGGAAAGCCGGGTGGCCCTCTTTGCCGACCCCGACCACCGGGGCGGCGTGATCGTGCGGCTGCACCTCGACCTCGACCTGTACGTCGAGGAGGACTCGCTGCCCGACATCCTGATGGGCATGAACCTGATGAACCAGGGCCTCGACTACGGCTCCCTGAACCTCGACCCCGTGGACGACGAGGACGGGGAGGACGACTCACCCCTCACCTTCGCCGTGCTGGGCCGCGCCGTGCTGTGGCTGCGCGACCTCGGCCCCACCGAGCTGGAGCGGCTGCGCGAGCACCTGCGCCGCTTCGAGGCCGAGGTGACCGAGGCGGTCGAACGCACGCTGCACGGCAGCAAGGGCATGAGCGCGTAGGGGGCAGGCCGAAGGCCGGGACGCTTCTGCCTTCCGCTTTCGGCCTTCGGCCTCCAGGTGTGTTCGGGCTCCTAACGCTGGACCGCCGCCCGGCCTTACCTTCGGGGGGACTTCTCCCGTGTCGGTACCGCGTCCGGTCGTGCGTCTGCCCAGAAGGGGGCGAGCCCGAGGGTTGCCCCTCTCGACCAGGAGGACCGTATGCCCACCCGTTCCCGTCAGGTTCAGCGTCCCGGGTACGCCCACTTCACCCTGCTCAGCCGGGGCCGGGTGTACGGCACCTTCGCCGGGCTGGAGGACGTGCAGCAGTGCATGACCCGGCTGCTCGACCTGGAGCTGGGAGACCAGGCCGTGCAGATCATCATGGGCGACGAGGGCCACCGCACCCTGGACGTCGATGGGCGTGGTCTGTGGGGCCGCTTCGTGCGGCTGATGCAGGGCATCACCGACGAGCGCTCTCACATCGAGCAGTACGCCCACGCCCTGGGCCGAGGCGAGATCGTGCTCAGCGTGGACCTCTCCGGCTCCCCGAAGAGTGTGGCCGCCGTCGCCCAGGCCTTCCGCGACAGCCGCGCCCAGTTCGTGAACCATTACGGCCCCTGGGTGGTCGAGCCGCTGGGGGCGTAGGGCACACAAGAAGAAGGCAGAGGGCCCAAGTATTCCGGCCCTCTGCCTTTTCCGGCGGGATTTCAGCCCTCGGTCTTCTGCAACTCTTGCCCGCCCCGCTCCTCGATGCGCACGTAGTGCTGGTCGCTCGCGCCCGTGTACACGGCGTCGGGCCGCAGCAGGCGGTTGTCGCGCGTGTACTCGATCACGGAAGCGCACCACCCGCTGATGCGCGCCAGGGCGAAGATCGGCGTGAAGTATTCCTTGGTGATGCCGAGGTCCGAATACACCGTACCGGAGTAGAAGTCCACGTTGGGGTAGATGCCCTTGGAGCCGAGGCGGTCCACGACCGTCTTCTCGATGGTTTCGAGAATCTGGTAGTAGTGGCTCTTGCCCTCCTTGTTGGCGACGACCTCGGCGTAGTCGCGCAGCACGCGCGAGCGCGGGTCGAAGTACTTGTACACGCGGTGCCCCACGCCCATGACCTTTTCCTTGCGGTCGAGCTTGTCCGTGATGTACTCGGCGGCCTTCTCCGGCGTGCCGATCTCGTCGAGCATGTCCATCACGGCCTCGTTGGCGCCGCCGTGGAGCGGGCCTTTCATAGCACCGATAGCGCCAGTCATGCAGGAGTACATATCGCTGAGGGTGCTGGCGATGGCAATAGCCGTGAAGGTGCTCGCGTTCATGCTGTGGTCAACGTGCAAGACCAGCGCAATGTCGAAGAGGCGGGCCTGCTCGGGGCTGGGTTCCTTGCCGTTCAGCATGTACAGGAAGTTCGCGGCGTGGCTCAGGTCCATGCGGGGGTCGACCGGCTCCTTCCCCTCACGTGTGCGGGCAATCGCTGCGATCACCGTGGCGAACTGGGCGATCATCCGCACCGAGATCGCGCGGCGGGCTTCTTCCGTCGTCTCCTCGGCCTGGGGGTCGAGCAGGCCCAGGTACGAGACGGCGGTGCGCAGTGCCTGCATGGGGTGGACGCCCCGGGGCATCGCGGCGATGACCTCCAGGAGCTGCGGGGACACCGCGCGGTTGGCCTTGAGTTCGGCGTCGAAGGCCGCGAGGTCGCCCGAGGTGGGGAGCCCGCCGTCGAGCAGGGCGAGGGACAGTTCCTCGAAGGTGCTGCTCTCCGCCCACTCCTGAATCGGAATGCCCAGGTGCGTGAGGATGCCCTCCGTCCCGTTGATGAAGGTGAGTTTGCTCTCGGTGAAGAGCACGCCTTCCAGCCCCTTGGCGATGTTCGTCATGATGCGATCACCATACCACCGGGCCGCGCCGGGGCTGATCGCGGCAAACCTCACGTTCCTGGAGGGGTGACAAGGCGGGCCCGGTCCTAGAATGCCCGCGATGCCCGACGACGTGCCCGTCACCCTCGCCCTGGACACCGCCACCCCCTTCCTGACGCTGGCCGTCACCTGGCCGGGCGGCGAGCGGCGCTTTTCCGAGGAGGTGGGCCGCGCGCACGCCGAACGCCTCGCGGACGGGGCGCGCTCCCTGTTCGGGGAGGCCGGGCTCCCCTTCCGGGCGAGCCAGATCGTGATCGGCACCGGGCCGGGCTCGTACACGGGGGTGCGGGTGGGCGCGAGTTACGCGCTGGGGCTGGGGCGGGCGTGGACCGTACCCGTCCTCGGCGTCTCCACCTTAGAAGGGCTGGTGCGCGGCCCGAGCGGGGAGACGCCGGAGGGCTGGGTCGCCGTCTCCCTCGATGCCCGGCGCGGGCAGGTGTACGGGGCGGTGTACGAGGTGCGCGGCGGTGCGGTCGTCGAGGTCATCCACGCCCCGGCGAAACGGCCCCTGGAGGAATTCGGGGCGCTCGCAGCGGGGCTGTCCCACCACCGGGACACGCCGCCGGACGGGCTCGCCCTCCTGCGGGCCGGACTGGCGCACGGGCAGGCGGCGTGGTCGCTGGCGTACCTCTGAGCCAAAGGTGGGCCGGAGGTTGGAGAGCGGGGCGGGCACGCTCTACTCTGGAGGGGCAACAACAGTCCCGCTTCGCCCCGGCACATCGGGGCAGCCTGCCGGTCCCTGATGGTTGATAGATTCGGTCGTCTTCCTACCCCGGGCCCCGCCCACCCACCGGAGGTTTTCCATGCGCACCCGCCTCACCCTCACCGCCCTGCTCGCCCTCACGGGGGCCGCCAGCGCCGCGCCCACCACCCTGACCGTGTTCATGGGGAGCCAGCAGCGGCCCGAGATTTTCCAGCCCCTCTTCGACCGTTTCGAGCGGCAAAACCCCAATATCGACGTGAAGATCGAGACGGGCGGCGCGACGAGCGAGGCGCAAAACCAGTACCTCACGACCGTCCTCGCCGCGCGGGACCCCAGCCTCGACGTGTTCTTGATCGACGTGGTGCGGACCGCAACGTTCGCCGCCGCCGGGTGGGCCGAGCCGCTCGACAGCTACCTCCCGAGCAAGGACGCCTACCTGCGCGCCTTCTTGAAGGGGCCGTTGGGCGCCGCGACGGTGGGGGGCAAGCTCTACGCGATGCCCGCCTTCACGGACGCGCAGTTCCTGTACTACCGCAAGGACCTCCTCGCCAAGCACGGCGCCAAGGTGCCGCGCACCTGGGACGAACTCGCCGCGACCGCCGCGCGGATTCAGAAGGCAGAGGGCGGGAATCTCCAGGGCTTCAACTTCCAGGGGGCGCCCATCGAGGGCACAGTCTGCAACTTCTTGCAAACGCTGTGGACGGCGGGCGGCAACGTGCAGGACGTGGACAGCCCGGCGGGGCGGCAGGGCCTGGGCTTTCTGGTCAATTCCGTGAAGAACAAAATCGCCCCCGCCGCCAGCGCCGAGATGAAGACCGACGACTCGCGCCAGCAGTTCCAGGCGGGCAGCGTCCTCTTCGGGCTGAACTGGAGCTACGCCTGGGCGCACTTCCAGGGCAACAGCCCGCAGCCCACACGGGTGAAGGGCAACGTGGGGGTGGCGCCCATGCCCGCCTTCGGCAGGAACTCCACGGCGACCTGCACGGGTGGCTGGCAGTGGGCGGTCAGCGCGTACAGCCGCAACAAGCCCGCCGCCGCGAAACTCCTGCAATTTATGGCGAGCGCCGACGTGCAGCGCGAGATGGCGGTCAAGGGCGCGTACCTCCCCGTGCGCGCCAGCCTCTACAACGACCGGGCCGTCCTCGCCGCCAACCCGCACTTCAAGGACCTGTACCGCATCGTGACGGGCGCGCGGCCCCGGCCCGTCACGCCCGCCTACCCGCGCGTCTCGGAGATCATCCGCAACAACGTGTCGGCGGCGGTGGCGGGCAGCAAGACGGTGGACGCGGCCCTCCGGGACATGCAGCGCGACCTGAGCGGCGTGCTGAAGTGAGGGAAGGGAGGTCCGAGCTTGCGCACTGAGGCTGGCAACGTCCGCACGGCCCCCGCCCCCCGGGCGCGGCGCCGGCGGGGGGGAGACGGCCTGCTCGCCGCCCTGCTCCTCGCTCCCGCCGTCCTGCTGCTGTGCGGCGTGCTGCTCTTTCCCATGCTGACGACCTTCCGTGACAGCCTGTTCGTGAACAAGCTGACCGAGCCGTGGGCGGGCACGCCGTTCGTGGGACTGGCGCAGTACGCGCAGATGGTGGGGGACCCGCGTTTCCTGACCGCCCTGCGCAACACCCTCTTCTTCGGGGTGCTGACGGTGGGCGGCTCCTTCCTCGTCGGCATCCCGATGGCGCTGCTCGCGCACACGCCCAGCCGGGTGCGGGGGCTGGCAAGGGTCGCCCTGCTGCTGCCCTGGGCGATGCCGCCCGTGATCACGGGCTTGATCTTCGCGTGGCTGTTCAACGGGCAGTACGGGGTGGTCAACGACGTGCTGGTGCGGGCGGGCATCGTCGGCGAGCCGCTTCGGTGGCTCTCCACGCCGGGCCTCGCGGTCGTGGCGATGGTGGTCACGATTGTCTGGAAGACGAGTTCCTTCGTGGCACTGATCGTGCTGGGCGGCCTCCAGGGCATCCCGCGCGAGCTGACGGAGGCGGCGGACGTGGACGGGGCGACCCGGGTGCAGACCTTCTGGCGGGTCATCCTGCCGCTGCTCGCGCCGAGTCTCGCGGTGGCCTTCATCTTCCGGGCGATCAGCGCCGTGCAGGTGTTCGACATCCCGTACACGTTCATCCAGCAGGCCCCGGCGCAGGGACTTCTGGAAACGCTCGGCGTCTACATCTACCGCACGAGCATCGAGTTTCTGGACTTCGGGTACGCCGCGACCCTCAGCGTGGCGCTGTTTGCGGTGAGCCTCGCCGTCACCCTCGTCTACGTGCGCTTCGTGCGCGGCGGGGAGGGCTAGGGTGGAACAGGCGCCCCGGCTGAACCTGAGCGAGCGGGTCATCCGCGCCCTCGGCCTCGCCCTGCTCGTTTTCGGCGGCTTCTTTCCGCTGGTGTGGATGCTGCTCACGAGCCTGAAGACAGAGGGGGAACTCCAGCAGTTCCCGGTCCAGTACCTCCCCTCGCAGCCCGACGTCGCCAACTACGCGCGGGTGTTCTCCGAGCAGCCCTTCGGCACCTTTTTCATGAATTCCTTGATCGTCAGCGTGCTCAGCACCCTGCTGTGCGTGGCGGTCGCCGTACCTGCCGCCTACGCCCTCGCGCGGCTGGAGATTCGGGCACGCGGCCTCCTGCTCACCCTCGTCGTCGCCTTCTCCATGCTGCCGGTCGTCAGCCTGCTCGTGCCCCTCTTCCGGCTGATGCGGAGCGCGCAGCTTCTCAACTCTTACCCCGCCCTCATCCTCCCCTACGCGGCGCTGAGCCTGCCCGTCGCCATCCTCACGCTCGTCGCCTTTTTCAGCGCCATCCCGCGCGACCTCGAATCGGCGGCGATGGTGGACGGCTCCACCCGCGTCGGCGCGATGACCCGGATTGTGCTGCCGCTGAGCCTGCCGGGCGTGGTGACGGCGGCCCTGCTCGTCTTCGTCAACTCGTGGAACGAATTCCTGCTGGCGCTGAGCTTCAACACCAGGCTCAACATGCGGACAGTTTCGGTCGGCGTGACGCTGTACCAGGGGGAGTTCGCGTTCCCGTGGCCGCTGATCAGCGCGGCGGTCGTGATCGCGGTGGTGCCCATCGTCGTCTTGATCGCCGTGTTCCAGAAACGGTTCGTGGCGGGGTTGACGGCGGGGGGGGTGAAGGCGTGAGGGACGGGCAGAACAGCTTAAGCTTTGGCGTTTTTACCCCTCCCCCTTGAGGGGGGAGGCTGGGAGGGGGTGAGCGGGCGCGGCGTCGAGAGGCCAGTCGGAATGTCCAGGCACTTCTCTTTTCAGTTCGCTTGGAAGACAAAGGGCAAGCTGACGCTTGCCACCCCCCTCCCCGGCCCTCCCCCACAAGGAGGGAGGGAGATACAGGAGATACATCAGAATCCCTTTCCCTTCACTGAGGCTCCCATGACCCAACCTTCCCAGTCCGAATACCTCTGGTTCCTCCAGCTCTCCCGTGACGGCGAGTTTATCGGCACGCGGGAAAAGCCGCCGCGCAGGCCCACGCTGCCCTACCTCTCCAGCCTGATCACGACGGCGGGCGAGGCGGGGTTTACGGCGCTGCTGACGGCGACGAACTACCACTCCGAGCACGAGAACTACACGGCGGCGATTGCGGCCCTCGCGCGGACGGCGCAGACGGACCCGGGGCTCCTCATCGCGGTGCGGCCCGGCATGTTCCACCCGGCGATGTACGCGAAGATGCTTGCCACGGCGCAGAACCTCTTCCCCGGACGGGTGCGGGTGAACATCGTGACGGGGAGCAGCCCCGCCGAGAACGCGATGTACGGCGACTTCGAGCCGCACGCCCAGCGGTACGAGCGGACGCGCGAATTCATGTCCATCCTGCGGCAGCTCTGGACCCAGGCGCCGCCCGTGAGCCACCGCTCGGAGCTGTTCGCCTTCGAGAACGCGGTGCTCGACCCGCCGCCCGTGCAGCCTATCCCGATCTACTTCGGCGGCGCCTCGCCAGTCGCGCAGCGCATCGCCGCCGACCTCGCCGACGTGTACCTGATGTGGGGCGAGCGGGAGGACATGCTCGCCGAGCGGATGGGCCAGATGCGGGCGTTGGAGGCGGAGACGGGCCGGTCCCTGCGCTACGGCCTGCGGACCCACGTCATCGTGCGCGAGACGGAGGAGGAAGCGTGGCAGGCCGCCGAGAGGTTGATCTCACGGGTGGACCCCGAGGTACGCCGCGCCTTTGTCGAGAGCTACAAACACGTGGACGGCGTGGGCCAACTGCGCCAGATCGAGATGCTGCGCGGGCTGGAGGAGGGTAACCTCCTTGTCGAGCCGGGCCTCTGGGCGGGCGTCGGCATGGCCCGCAGCGGGGTGGGCGTGGCGTTGATCGGTAGCCCCGAGCAGGTCGCTGCCAAGATTCGGCGGTACGAGGACATGGGCTTTTCCTCCTTCATCTTCAGCGGCTACCCGCACCTGGAGGAGGCGCGGCGCTTCGGGGAACTCGTCATGCCGCTGCTCAAGGGGCAGGCGGGCGAAGGCGCGCGCGCCATTCACACGGACACGGTGGCGCCGGTCGCCTGAGTCCTCCTGTGATCCTCAGCCCTGGAGGCGGCCTCGTGGGTCTGCCTCCTCTTTCTTTCACCCCCGCGCCCGCAGCCCCACCAGCAGCCCCGCCGTGAAGGCCCCCGCGAAGGGCAGCCGCGCCGTCAGCACCCGGCCCAGCCACCCGGCGCCCGCCTCCCCTCCCTGCCGCAGCCACGGGTCGGCGAGGGCCTGCACGCGCGGCCAGTTGACGGTCACGAGGTCGAAGTGGGCCAGGAGTTGTAGAGTCAGAACGAGCAGGCCCAGCGCGACGAGGGCCACCCGCCCGAGCTTTTTCAGGGCGAGCCCGGTGGCAAATCCCAGCAGGGCACCGACGCTGAGGTCGGGAAGGAGGGGCCGCAGGGCCTCGGCGAGGGAGGCGGTGGACAGGGTGTCGGGGGGCACGGGCGGGGGGCAGCCTAGCGTCCGCCGTATGGCTGACTCCTTGCACGGAACGAGGCGGTATGGTGGGCGGGACGTGACCGAAGTGCCCGATGTCCTCACGCCCGAGCTGCTCGCCCGCCTCAGTGACGGGGAGGAGGCCGCGTGGTACGACTTCGTGAGCGCCTACGAGGGCCGGATGTACGCCTACCTCTACCGTCTGGAGGGCAATGCCGAGGACGCGCTCGACCTCACCCAGGAGGTCTTCTACCGGGCGTGGCGCAGCATCCGCACCTTCCGCGCAGGTGAGCGGGTGCTGCCGTGGCTGTACCAAGTCGCGCGCAATACCCAGATCGAGTCGCACCGCCGCAAGCAGCTCCAGCGCTTCAGCCTGGAGGAGGCGCGCGAGGACGTGGGCTTCGAGGTGACGAGTGCCGCGCGCTCCCCGGTGCAGGCCGCCGAGAGCGCCGACGCGCAGGACCGGGTGCAGCGGGCCCTGATGCGGCTGCCGGAGGAGTACCGCGAGGCCGTCGTGCTGCGCTTCGTCGAGGACCTGCCCTACGACGAGATCGCCCGGATTCAGGAGGTGGCGGTCGGCACGGCCAAAAGCCGCGTCTTCCGGGCCAAGGAGCAACTGGCGGAGCTGCTCGCGGACGTGACGGACGTGCATTGAGGGGCGGGCCGTGGTGGCTTCCCTCACGCCGGACGTGGCCCCCGGGCCGCTAGGCTGTCCGGGTGACTCGGTTGAGGATGCAAAGGGGCCTGCTGGCGCTGCTGGCGGGCGTGCCCGGGATGGCATTGATGGGGGCGTGTGCGGCGCAGCCCGTGGGGTTCCGGGTGAGCCTCTCGATGAACGAGGAGCAGCGCGCGCCGCTGAGCGTGTCGTTCACGGCGCAGGCCCCCGCCGAGTACCGGGTGGAGTGGGACTTCGGGGACGGCGGCACGGGGCAGGGACGGCGGGTGACCCACACGTACTACCGGCCCGGGACGTACACCCTGCGGGCGAGCCTGCTCGACTCGCGTGGCCGGGTCCGCTCCACGGCCACCAGCCAGGTCGAGGTCGCCAGCAGCGGGCCCGAGCGGGCCGGGCTGGTGCTGCTCTTGGGAGACGGCGAGGTGCGTCTCAGCGCGGCAGGCAGCGTGGTGTACCGGCCCGCCACGCCCAGCTTCACGCTCGACGGGCGGGCCGTGGGGGCGGGCCCCGTCCCGGTCGCGGCGGGGCCACACCGCGCCTCCGTGCGGATGACGGGGACGGGCGGGGCGCTGGAGCAGTCGCTCACCTTCCGCATGGCCCCGCTGACCCTCAGCGTGCCCTTCGAGACCGAGGTGCTGCGCCTGACCAACCAGGCCCGCGCGCGCGGCTGGAACTGCGCCACCCTCAAGGAGGGCGGCCCCGCCCTGCCCCCCCTCACCCGCGACCCGAAGCTGGAGGGGGCGGCCCTCGCGCAGTCGGCGGGCATGGCCCTGCACGGCTACTTCGACCACGAGAGCCCGGTGGACGGCAGCAGCCCGTGGCTGCGGGTGCAGGCGACCGGATTCGAGGCGCAGACGACCGCCGAGAACATCGCCGCCGGGCAGACCACGCCGCAGGAGGTCGTCGACGGGTGGCTGCGCAGCCCCGGCCACTGCCGCAACATCATGGGCGACTTCACCCGCCTCGGCGTGGCGTACGTCAACCGCCCGGACTCCGAGTACGGGCGCTACTGGACCCAGGTCTTCGCCACACCGGCACAGGGGCAGTGAGGGGCACTCCCGTCCGACTATCTCCCGCCTGCGGCTGATCCGTCGCGCTGCCTTCGTTTCCTAGAGCATTCGACGGAAGAAGTGTCACCCTGAACGAAGTGAAGGGTCTTGTCCGGCGCGTTGGAGATGCTTCGCTCGCGCTCAGCATGACAGCTTTATCGCGTCAAACGCTCTACCGGGCCTGCTCCGCCGTGTTCCCGGTCGTGCGGGCGTTGGTGAAGACGTAGCGGGGGCGTTTCGTCCAGGTCACGCGGTTGTCGTTGCCGAGGAACTGCAAGGCGCGCGCCCCCTCCAGCGTGATCACGTTGCCGCTCCCGGTGACGTTCACGAAATCGCAGACGCCTTGCAGCGAGAGCGTGTTCCCGCCGCCCGCGACGGTCACGCTGCGGCCCGCGCAGTCGAGGGTGAGGGCCCCGGCGGGCGCCTGGACCGCCCGGTTCAGGGTCTGCGGCTGCGCGAGGACGGGGGAGCCCGACAGCAGGGCCAGCGCGAGGAGGTGTCTCATAGGTCGCCCAGCGAACCGGCTCCCGTGAGGGCGACGGGCGCGGGGTTGCTCAAGGGCCGTTGCGCCGTCCTTGGCGGCAGTTTGAGGGCGGGCCAGGGAGCCGGGCCCTCAACCTCTCCCCACCCCCTCGTCCACCAGAGGGGGCTCGCCCAGGGTGACGCGGGCGAGGGTGCCGCCGCCGGGGGCGTCGTCCAGGGTCACGTCGCCGCCGTGGGCGCGGGCGTAGCGGCGCACGAGGGAGAGGCCCAGGCCCTGCCCGTCCGCGAGGCCGCGCGGTCCGCGCTCGTAGGGGAGAAAGACGCGCCCGCGCAGCTCGGGGGACAGGCCGGGGCCGTGGTCGCGCACGGTGATCTCCGGCCCCCCGGCCCTC
Source organism: Deinococcus planocerae (assembly GCF_002869765.1). Lineage (NCBI taxonomy): Bacteria > Thermotogati > Deinococcota > Deinococci > Deinococcales > Deinococcaceae > Deinococcus > Deinococcus planocerae. The sequence goes on from NZ_PNOR01000021.1 coordinate 15,419, forward strand.
ATCCCCAGGGTGACCTCGACCGGGCCTGCAGTGTACTTCAGGGCGTTCTCGACGAGGTTCTCGACGATCTGACGCACCCGGCCCGGGTCCACGAGCCAGGACACGGGCTCCCCCGGCAGGTGAATGCTCACCCGTCCCCCTTTGAGGCGGCCCAGCAGGGGACGCAGGTCGGTGCGGACGGCGCGCAGGGTCACGTCGAGGTACAGGTCGTTCAGGCGGGTGAGGTCGGCGCGGCTGGCGAGCTGGGTCGCGCTGTCCTCGATGAGGGCGAGGAGGTGCTGGCGCTGTTCGGGCGTGTCGGCGTGCCGGAGCAGGTCGCTGGCGAGCATCAGGGCCTGGAGGGGGCGGCGCAGCTCGTGGCTGGCGAGGCTGAGGGCCTCGCGCTGGCGGGCCTCGCGGCGCGCGCGGCGGTCACGCTCGGCCCGCCACAGCAGCAGGGCCCGCCCGGTCAGGACCATGCTCAGCAGCCCGGTCACGAAGGCGGTGAAGACCAGCGCGCGGCGCATGTCCTGAAGGGCGCGCAGGTACGCCACGCCCGTCTCCCCGGCGTAGCTCCCTGCCTGCGCGTTCAGGCGGACGGCCTCGCGGGCGGCGGCGGCCACCGAGGCGGGCGTGTTCTCTCTCAGCAGGCGCTCGACCCGGGCGAGCCGGGCGTCCCCGTAGTCCTCCACCGTCGCCAGCGCCGTGAACTGGGCCGGATTCCCGGCGCTGGAGAGCGCGCGGTCGCCGATGTCCCGCCGCTCCTCGTCGCTGAGGGTGGGGTCGAGCCGCGCCACCTGATAGGCCTGCACGTCCTGCGCGAGCCCCTGGTAGGCATAGGGAGACCAGCCGTTGCCGTTGCGCAGCAGGGTGTCGTACGCGGGCTGGGTGGCGAGCATCAAGAGCGCCACGGTGAGCAGCGCGGGCAGCGCGGCGAGCAGCCCTTCGCGCACCACGACCGCCCGGGGAACGCGGTGGGCGGCGGGGGTCACGGGGCGGGCGTGATGCGCTCGGCGAACCACACCCACGCCGCCCCGTACAGCCGGGCCGGGAAGCGGGCGGGGTCGTTCGGCAACACCACGGTGAGGGGCCCCTTCTCGAGGACGGGAATGGGCCTCCCGTTCGCCGTGTGCGCGAGCATGATGGGCGCCGCCAGGTAGTCGGGCGCACGCAGGGTGGTCACGAAGCCGTTCGACGCGTAGACCCGCAGGTCCTGCCCCGCGAAGCCCCCGAGCGCGGCGAGGTTGCGCAACGGCACCCCCTCGTAGGTGAAGGTGCGCCGGAGCTGGAGATGCTCGGTCGTGTACCGCACCGTGGGCAGCGCGAGAAGCTGGGCGCGCGTGAGCCGCCAGGTGCGCGGGCCGCCCTCCAGGGTCAGCAGCACGCGCTCGCCGGGCCGGGCGGGAGGCAGAGGGCGCCCCGCCCGGACGTAGCTGAACGGGCGGAAACCGGAGTCGTCCCCGGCCTGGGGCACGCCGAGCGCCAGCCCGGAGGCGAGCGCCGCCAGCGCGAGCAGGGCGCGAAGCTGTGCGGACACGCGCCGAGTCTAGTGCGCCCGCCCCCGCCCCGTCTGCGGGTGGTCTGGGGAACGCGATGAACCCCGGGTGAGGAAGCCGGGAGGGACGGCTGAGAGCCGGGGTCAGCCCCCCGTCAAGTGGTCCCCGCACAGTCGGGGCATGAGACCCCCCTCCGCTTGGTTGATTCCCGGCCTCCTCTGCTCGCTCCTGGGCACGGCGGGCGCCGCCCCGCGGGTCAGCGCCCAGAGCATCATCGTGAACCCGGTGCCCACCTCCCTGAGCGTAAGGGTCTGGACGGACCGCACGCCGGGCGGGACCGGGACGGCGATCTACGCCCCCGGCGACCGCATCCGGCTCTTCACGAGCGTGAATCAGGACGCCTACGTGTACCTCTTCAACGTGGACCCGCGCGGGAACGTGGACCTGATCCTCCCCAACCGCTACGGGGGCGGGGGCAACTTTCTCAAGGCGAACACCACGAAGGTCTTTCCCGACGCGGGCGATCCCTTCTCCTTCGACATCGCCACGCCCTACGGCCTGAACAGGGTCCTCGCGCTGGCGAGCCGCACGCCGCTGAACCTGGGGCAGATCGCCTCGTGGGGGGCCAAGCAGAACACCTTCGCCACCGTGAACGTGCAGGGCCAGGAACGGCTCGCGCAGGCGCTGAGCATCGTCGTGACGCCGGTGGACCAGAGCGGTTGGGTGAGCGGCACGGCGTCCTACAGCGTGGTGCCGCGTGCGGTGGGGGGACGGCCCGCTCCCCTGCGCCCGGCCCCCGTGCCGCCCGTGCGCCCGGCGCCCACCCGGCCCGCCCCGGCCCATCCGGAGGACTTCCTGGACCGCGACTGGCAGACCTCCTTCGAGCGCCAGGGCCGCGTGGAGGACGTGTACGCGGAGTACGCCGCCCGCCTGCGCCAGCAGGGCTACCGTCAGGTCGAGCGGCGCGAGAACGGCAACGGCCTTCGCCTGCGCGGCGAGTTCCGCCGGGGCCAGGACCGCGTGACCCTGGAGGTCCGCCAGCAGGGAGGCCGCTTCGAGGTGAAGGTCACCCACCGCTGAGTCCGTCAACCCCGCACGCCGCCCTGGGAGCGACCGGGGCGGCGTGCCTCCTTGACCGGACCGCGCCGCGCTCCCCTCTTGTGGGTGGCCTTCCACGCGAGGGCGAGTTCCTCGTCATACTCGCGCACGCTCTCCACGGCCACGTCGGCGAGGTCGCCCGGGCCCGCGACGCTGCCGTACCCCGAGGAGGACCACAGCTCAAGGGCCTTGGCGTCGAAGGTGTGCGTTCCCAGGGTCAGGCGCGCGGGTTTGGCCGCCCTCACGCGGAGGTCGACGGCGTAGAGCATCCGCCCGTCGCGGGCCTTGAAGGCGTCGAGGGTGAAAATCTGGTCGACCGTGCAGGTCTTGGGGTCGCCGTAGGGCACGCCGGAGGGGGTGGCGTACCGGTCGAGCTGCCCGCCAAGCGCGACTGCGAGGTCCCGCTGCTCCTCGTCGTCGTCGGTGACGTAGGCGACGGGCGGGCACAGGGGCACAGGTCGGCACCCGTGAGGGGCCGCAGGTTGCCCTGCTGGGGATCGGCCCGGGCCGTGCCGAGCAGGAGGGCGAGGGCCGTCAACCCCAGGAGCGCGCGCCCGCTGAGGGCAGTCTCCGCGCCGGGAGGCCGGGCCCGGGGAGCATCTCTGCTAGGCTGGACGCCTTCCCCCTCCGGGTGGTCCGCCCACCCTCCGCACTCCCTTTCCCCCGCTTGCCGTGCACCAGGCCGACGCCGCGTCCCCCTCCTGTCCGGGCCCCCACCGCCGGAGAGGCGCCGCACGCCCACGTGACGAAGCCGGTCCCGCCGTGGAGGCCCCATGACCTCACCCGACACCGCCCGCCCCGACCTCCTCTCCCCAGACCTGAGTGAACACGAGCCCTTCCGGCTCCTCGCGCCCGACGGCACAGCCACCCGACCCGCCGAGTTGCCCGACCCCGGGACCCGCCTCTCGCTCTACCGCCACATGCGCCGCATCCGCCACTTCGACGAGCGCGCCTGGGTGCTCTACCGCACCGGGCGGCTGGGCGTCTTCCCGCCCTACGGCGGCATGGAGGCGAGCCAGGTCGGCACGGCGGCGGCGCTCGGCGCGGGCGACTGGCTTTTCCCCACCTACCGTGACACGGGCGCCGCACTCACCCACGGCCTTCCGGTCGCGCAGACCCTCGCGTACTGGCGCACAAGCCCGCACGGCTGGGCGATGCCGCCGGACGTGAAGGTGCTGCCCTTCTACATCCCCATCGCCACCCAGTACCCGCACGCGGTCGGGGCCGCCCTCGCCGAGAAACGCCGGGGCACCCGCAACGTGGCGCTCGCATACATCGGCGACGGCGGCAGCTCCGAGGGCGACTTCCACGAGGCGCTGAATTTCGCGGGGGCCCTGACCGTCCCCTGCGTCTTCATCCTCCAGAACAACGGCTGGGCGATCAGCGTCCCCACCCGCACCCAGACCCGCGCGGTCAACCTCGCCCGCCGCGCCGACGGGTACGGGATTCCCGGCGTGCGGGTGGACGGCAACGACGTGCTGGCGACGTACCTCGTCACCACCGAGGCCGTGAACCGGGCGCGCGACGGTCAGGGCCCCACCCTCATCGAGACGGTGACCTACCGCGTCAAGCCCCACACCCTCGCCGACGACCCCAGCCGCTACCGCACCGACGCCGACAACCACGGCTGGGAGGAGAAAGACCCCATCACCCGCCTGCGGGCCCACCTCATGAGCGAGGGGCTGCTGACGGAGGACGACGACGCCATCCTCACCCGCGAGATCGAGACCGAGTTCGAGGCGGCGCTGAAGGAGGCCGACGGCTACCCCGAGCCCACCCCCGCCGAGATTCTCGACCACGTGTTCGCCGAGCCCACCCCGACCTTGCGCCGCCAGCGCGCCCAGATCGAGGCGGAGGAGGGGGCGTGAGGGGGGCTGCGCCCGTGAGTGGTGAGTGGGAAGTGGTCAGTGGAGGGGACCCCATGTTGCTCCCCAGCTTCCCGGCTCCTCCTTCCCCCCCTCCTCACGGTGGAGATGACTGTCCCCGCACCCACTCACCACTGACCACTTCCCACTTCCCGTCCCTCGAGGTTCCCGCATGACCGCCACCGCCACCCCGACGAAGACCATGACGATGGTCGCCGCCATCAACGACGCGCTCGCCCTCGCGCTGGAGGCGGACGAGACGGTCCACGTCTTCGGGGAGGACGTGGGCGTGATGGGCGGCGTCTTCCGGGCGACGGACGGCCTGCAAGCGCGTTTCGGGGCAGAGCGCGTGTTCGACACCCCGCTCGCGGAGGCGGGCATCGTCGGCATGGGAATCGGCATGGGGCTGGCGGGCTTGAAACCCGTCGCGGAGATTCAGTTCGCGGGCTTCCTCTACCCGGCGCTCGATCAGGTCCTCTCGCACTTGGGGCGCTACCGTCACCGCACCCGGGGCCGCTACCACCTGCCGATGGTCATTCGCGCGCCCTACGGCGGAGGTGTGCACACGCCCGAGCAGCACGCGGACAGCCCCGAGGCGATCCTCGCCCACACGCCCGGCGTGAAGGTCGTGATCCCCAGCACCCCCGCCGACGCGAAGGGCCTGCTTCTCGCGGCCATCGAGGACCCCGACCCGGTGTTCTTCCTGGAGGCGATCAAGCTCTACCGCTCGGTCAAGGGGGAGGTGCCGGAAGGGCCGTACACGGTACCGCTCGGCCAGGCCCGCGTGGTGACCCAGGGCGACGACGCGACGGTGGTCTGCTACGGCGGCATGGTCGAGGTGGCGACGAAGGCCGCCGAGGCTGCCCAAGCCCACGGCATCGGGGTCGAGGTGATCGACCTGCGGACGCTGGTGCCGATGGACACGGAAACCGTCCTCGCCTCCGTCCGCAAGACGGGCCGCGCCGTCGTCGTCAGCGAGGCGCCGCGCACGAACGGCTTCCACTCGGAGGTCAGCGCGACCATCGCCGAGGAGGCCATCGACTTCCTGCGCGCGCCCGTGGTCCGGGTGACGGGCTTCGACGCGCCTTACCCGCCCTTCACCTCGGTCGAGGACGTGTACCGCCCGAACCCGGTGCGGGTGGCGCGGGCGATCCGTCAGGTGATGGGGTACTGAGGGAGGAGGGACGCAGACCAAGAACCGTGCACGGCTTGATTCCCGCCTAGCGCACGTTTGCGCCTCAAGCGGAAATCATGAAGCCTGGGAAAGATGGGAAGGATGCGTGCTCCCTTCCTCCCCGCCCTGCTGCTGACCGGTGGCCTGCTCGTGGGGGCGACCGTCTTCGGCGCGAGCCTCCTCCAGCCCGAGACGGGCGCGTCGGGAAGAACCCCGGCGGCGTCTGCCCCGGCTCAGGCGGAGGTTGTCGAGACGGTCTCCGAGGGGGAAGCGGCGCCGAATGTCGTTTCCGCCGCGCCGGAGAGCGCGCCCCAGGAGGCCATTCCCCCGGCACCCGAACCCGAGGCCGCCCTGCCCCCGCCGCCCCCTCCCCTGCCTGCGTCCGCCAGCGTGTCCGGCATCCGGCACGAGTACCAGCGGCTGAACAACTGCGGGCCGGTGACGGTGGGCATGGCGCTCAGCCGCTGGGGCGGAGGGCTCGACCAGTACGACATCGCCCCGCGCCTCAAGCCCAACCGCGGGGACGTGAACGTCTCGCCGGAGGAACTGGCCTCGTTTGCCCGCTCGCAGGGGATGGACGTCCACCTCGCCACGAACGGGGACCGCCCCCTGCTCAAGCGGCTGCTGGCGGCGGGGTATCCGGTCGTCGTGGAGACGTGGTTCGTCACCCACGACAGCGGAGGGATGGGGCACTACCGCCTGCTCACCGGGTACGACGACGCGAAGGGGGCCTTCAGCGCGCTCGACTCGTACCTGGGGCCGCTGTCCATGCCCTACGCCCGCTTCGACGAGCTGTGGCGCTCCTTCGGGCGGACCTTCCTCGTCGTCTCTCCGCCCGAGCGGGCGGGGGAGGTGCGGGAACTGCTGGGCTTCCGCGCGAACCCGGTGGCCGAGAAGCGCGAGGCGCTGCGGGTGGCCCTGGCCGAGGCCGGACGGCGGCAGGACGCGGTGGGCTGGCTCAACGTCGGGCAGGCGAAACTCGCCCTGGGGGACGCGCGGGGGGCGGCGCGGGCCTTCGATCAGGCGTTCGCGGCGAAGGCGGACCCCACCCTCGACCCCACCCGATCGGCGCGCGTGGTGGGCGGGTTGCCGTGGCGGGCGCTGTGGTACACCTTCGGGCCGCTGGAGGCGTACACCCGCACGGGTCGCTACGCGGACGTGCTGCGGCTGACGGGCGCCGTGCTGCGCGACGCGCCCGCCCACGAAGAAGCCCTGTACTGGCGGGGCCGCGCGCTGAGCGCTCTGGGCCGCACGGCTGGGGCCAAGGCCGCCTACCGCGAGGCGGTGCGGCTCAGGCCCGGGTACGTGAGGGCACAGGCGGCGCTCGCCAGCCTCTGACCGCCCGCTTCCCAAGGCGGCTCCGGTGGGCCTGCCCCGGTGTACGCTTCCCCCCATGACCCCGCTCGCTGACGCCCGCCTGTCCCCGGAAGCGTTCGCCCGCGCCCGCGCCTTCCTGCTCGAACGGGGCCGTCCCCTGGAACGCGCCCGTTTCCTGCACGCCTTCGAGGGCGGTGGGGTGGAGGCCGTCCTGGACGCCCTGCGCGCCTACCGCAATCCGGACGGTGGCTTCGGGCACGCGCTGGAGCCGGACGTGCGCGCGCCGCACAGCAGCGTGCTGGCGACCTCGGTGGCGCTGGAGGTGCTGCACGGCCTGAACGTGGGGGCGGACGAGCCCCTCCTGCGGGGGGCCGTGGCGTGGTTGCGCTCGCAGCTCCGGGTGAGCCCGGACGGCACGGTCTGGCCCTTCCTGCCCCCGGGAGCCGAGGCGCACCCCCACGCCCCGTGGTGGAATCAGGACAAAGAAGGGCGGCTCGAGGCGACCTTCGGGGGCTTCCGGGTCAATCCCCGCGCCGGAATCGTGGCCCATCTCCACCGCTGGCCGGGGCTCACGCCCGACGTGCTGCCGGAGGGGCTGCTCGCCCTGCTCACCGTGGAGACGCGCGACGACATCCTGGCGGGGCTGGAGCCGGGTGACGTGAATGGGCACATCGTCGCGTCCGTCTTCGCCCAGGCGCCGGAGGTTCCCGAACTTCACCGCGCTCCCGTCCTCGACTATCTGGACGAGGTGCTACCGGGCCGGGTCCAGCGCGACCCCCACGCCTTCGCCGGGTACGGCCTGAGTCCCCTCAGCGTGGCCCCGACGCCCGCCTCCCCCCTGGCCCGCGCGGCCCTGGAACCCCTCGCGGCGGCCCTGACCCACCTCCTCACCTCGCAGGGGGAGGACGGCAGTTGGGCCCCGAACTGGTCGTGGGGCGGGCAGTTCCCCGACGTGTGGCCCCAGGCCGAGCGCGACTGGCGCAGCGTGCGGACGCTGGAGGCGTTGCTGACACTGCGGGCGTGGGGGCGGCTGGAGCCGGGTCTGTAGCGTAGGGCGGGGAGCTCGCGAAAGAGACCCCCTCTGCTCCACAAGCCTAAAAAACCGCCCCACCAACAGGCAGGGCGGTCTTCGGCGAACCGACTTATTTCTTCGGCGCCTCGATGGTCTTCGCGGCCTTGGCGGCGGGGCGCGGCGGCGCCTTCTGCACGCTCTGGCCGATGGTGGCCGTCTCGCGCTCGACCTGCTTGTTGATGAGGATCTGCTGGCCGATGCCGATCAGGGTCGAGAGGATGATGTAGATCGTTACGCCCGCCGGGAAGGTCAGCGCGAAGTACAGGAAGATGATGTAGATAAAGGCCTGCTGCCGGAACATCTCGGGTGTCTTGCGCGTCATCACGTAGAGCTGCCCGATGTTCACGACCAGGTAGATCAGCGCGAGGATGTAGAAGGGATCGGGAATCGCCAGGTCGGGCAGCCACAGGAAGCCCGAGTCGAACTCGAAGTTGCGGATGGTGGACCACAGCGCGATCAGTACCGGGAAGGGCAAGAAGGTCGAAAAGCACCCCGCCGGGTTGAAGTTGTAGTCGCGGTAAAGTTGCTGCATCTCCGTCTGCATCGCCCGCTGCGAGTCGGCATCGCGCTTGCCCTTGTACTTCTCCTGGATCTCCTTGATCTTCGGCTGCATGACCTGCATCCGGGCGGTCGTGCGGCCCTGCGCCTGCATCAGCGGCCACATGATCAGCCGCAGCAGGATGGTCAGCAGCACGATCACCAACCCCCAGTTCCCCACGAAGCTGTAGAGCCTCTCCATCAGCTTCACGATGAGCAGGCTAATCTGGCCGAAGAAGTTGGGGGCGAAGAGACCGGGCAGGGTGCTGTAGCCGCTCTGGTACAGGTGGATGAGTTCGTTCTTGCCCCCGTAGACCTCCAGGTTGCTGTTGCCCTGGAGGGCGACGCTGATCAGGCCCTGGGCGCCGCCCGTCAGCGTCGCGCTTGCTGTCGTGCCCCCCTGCGGGCGGACGATCAGCGCGTGAGCGACCTGGCTGGGGTTTTCCTGAAGGGCGGCGTACAGGATGTTGGGCACGCTCAGGGTGCCGCTGCCCTGCACGGCGGCGGGCTGGCCCCCGACCGGCACGGCCTGCACGCGGGGATTGTCCGCCTTGCCCAGCCCCGGGAAGAGCATGTTGTAGCGCTCGGGCCCGCCCTCCACGGTGGTCCGCACGTCCACCTTGAAGTTGCGCGGGTGCAGGGTGACCGTCTTGGTCACCGCCGCGCCGTTCTGGGTGTAGCGGAACACGGCGTCCTGGCGGTTTTGCGGCAGGTTCTGGGTCAGGGTGGGCGCCGTGACCTGGGCGGGCTGCGAGGGACCGAGGCCCTCCCCCACCACGGCGAACGCGCGGCGGCTCCCCACCATGTTCACGATGCCGCGCTGGTCTTTCAGGGCGCTGAAGTCGTAGGTCCCGTCGGGCCGAGTCCGGATGAAGGGCGTGCCCGCGTAGCTCTTGACGTACCAGCCGATGACCTCGCCGCGCGCGTTGAACACCACGTCCTGAAGGTTGCTCGTGGCGATGTATTCGTCGCCGGGGCGCCCGTCGAAGTCGGCGCGAATCCACTCGGGGGTGATCGCCTTGCCGAAGGTGGGAAGGGGGCCGGTCGTGCCGCAGCCCGTGAGGAGCAGGGCAGCGAGGGCCGTCAGGGGAAGGAGGGTTTTGATCTTCATGGGGTTGTCTTTCTGCCTTGCGGAAAGCGGTCCGGCACGGGGTCGAAGCCGCCCGGCACGAGGGGGTTGCAGCGCACCACGCGCCACGCGGCGAGCCAGCCGCCCCTGAGGGCACCGTGCCGCTCGACAGCCTCCACAGCATACTGAGAGCAGGTGGGGGTAAAGCGGCAGGTCGGCGCCGGTTTGCGCGGCGAGAGGTGGCGCTGGTACCCCCTCACGACCCGCACGAGTCCTCTGGCAGCGAGACTCATGATGAACCTCCCGGGGCCGTCTTCTGTCCCTTGCCCCCGCCCCGCTTCACCCGGCCCGGCACCTGCGACAGCACCCGGGCAAGGGCCGCCTGCAACTCCGGGAAGGGCGCGGTCAAGACGCCCGGATTGGGCAGCAGGACCCCGCGGCAGGGAGGCAGGCCGCCGGGCAGGGTCCGCAACGCCTCGCGCACCCGGCGGCGGGCGCGGTTGCGGTCCACGGCGCGGGAGAGGGTCTTCTTGGGCACCACGATCCCGATGATGGCGCGCGGACGCCACGCCTCACCGTGCCGGGGGCGATAATCGGTCACCCGCAGGGTGAAGAGCGGGTCGCGCAGGGCCACCCCATGCTGCCGCACCCGGCGGAACTCGCGGTCCCCCTTCAACGAGGCCAGCGCCACCGGACGGCGGGGCCGCTCCTGCATGGCGCTGGTCTGTTCCGGAATGGCGATAGAGACCGCTCCTTCGCGGCGAAGATTTACTCGTCGCTGACGGTGAGGCGGTGGCGGCCCTTGGCGCGGCGACGCGCGAGGACGTTGCGGCCCGCCTTGGTCTTCATGCGGGCGCGGAAGCCGTGGGTCTTGGCCCGCTTGCGGACGTTGGGCTGATAGGTACGCTTCATCTCGGTGCTCTCCTTCTCGCGTCGGGGGACATGGGGCCCTTGCTTCCCGGCAACCCGCCGACCTTGTGCGCGAAAACTCGCCCCCTGGGGAGGCAAACTGGGGAAGTGTACCACGGGGGCGGGCGGGGCGGGAAGAGCGGGACTGCAGCCGTCACGCCGAGCCCCGGCGCAGCCTGTCGAACGGTGCCCAGGGCGAGGCCCTTCATTGCACTCAGGGCGTGTTTGAAAAGCCTCCTGATGGGGAGTGGAGCGCGTTGAGATGGCGCTTGCGTTCCCCCCTCCCAGCCTCTCGCGGTGCGAGCTGTACCAGTCCCCCACAAGGGGGGAGGGGTAAAAAGACCGTCCCCATCCTAGAAATGAGCAACACTGCCGCACTCTTCACGCCTCAAGGCGACAACTCCGACCTTTTCGGCCTGTGGGGGAGCCCGCATCCTCCCGAGAAGCCCACATCCCGCCAGAAGCAATCGTAGTGCTTGCCCACTGTGAGGCCGTGTCTTGCCGCCTCCCCCCCGAACGCGCTACTAATGCGGGGTATGCGTGACGCCCTGTGGACTGCCCTGAAGACCGTGAACGACCCGGAACTCCACCGGGACCTGGTGTCGCTGGGCATGATCGAGCGCGCCGAGGTCGAGGGCGGCGTGGCGCACGTCAAGGTCAACCTCACGACGCCCGCCTGCCCCCTCAAGGGCCAGATCGAGGGCGACGTGCGCGCGGCGGTCCTCGCCGTGCCGGGGATCGAGGACGTGGCGGTGACCTTCGGGGCGATGGTGCGCCCGCCCGCGCAGCCCGCCCTGCCCGGGGTCAAGCACGTCATCCTGGTGGGGAGCGGCAAGGGCGGCGTGGGCAAGAGCAGCGTGGCGGTCAACCTCGCGGCGAGCCTGGCGATGGAGGGCGCGCGGGTGGGCCTGATGGACGCCGACGTGTACGGCCCCAGCGTGGCGCACATGCTGGGCCAGGGGTCGGCGCGCATCACCGCGAACGCCGAGCGCAAGATGCAGCCTATCGAGGCGCACGGCCTGCGCTTCATCAGCATGGCGAACCTCTCGCCCGCCGGGCAGGCGCTGGTGTGGCGCGGGCCGATGCTGCACTCGGCCATCCAGCAGTTTCTCAAGGACGCGGCGTGGGGCGACCTCGACTACCTGATCGTGGACCTGCCGCCCGGCACCGGGGACGTGCAGCTCTCCCTGACCCAGACGGTCCACGTCACGGGCGCGGTTCTGGTGACCACGCCGCAGGACGTGGCCCTGATCGACGCGGCCCGGGCGCTGGACATGTTCCGCAAGGCCAGCGTGCCGGTGCTGGGGGTGGTGGAGAACATGAGTTATTTCGTGGCGCCCGACACGGGCCTCACCTACGACATCTTCGGGCGGGGGGGCTCGCGCAAGCTCGGCGGGCTGCCGCTGCTGGGCGAGGTGCCCCTCGACGTGGAGGTGCGGCAGGACGCGGACCTGGGGGTGCCCGCCGTGCTCTCGCACCCGGACTCGCCCGCCGCCCAGGCGATGCGGCAGATTGCGCGCAACCTCGCGGGGCGGGTGAGCGTGCAGGCGCTGGGTTCTCTGCCCGAACAACTGCCGGTGGTCTGAGATGACCGCCGCCGCGACCTTTCCCGCCGCGCCCCTGCCGCCCGCGCCCGAGCGCACCAAACAGCGCGTCCTCGAACTCCTCAAGCGGCACGGCACGCTGACCGCCCAGGCGCTCGCCTCGGGGCTCTCGGTGAGCGTGCCCGCCGCGCGGCGCCACCTGCAAGACCTCCTGGAGCAGGGACTGATCGAGACGCGCACCGAGCGGCCCGGCGGGCGCGGGCGGCCCCAGCACGTCTTCGGGCTCACCGAGCGGGGGGAGGCGGCCTTTCCGAAGACATACTCGACCCTGTGCGTGGACGTGCTGCGGCACGTGGAGGGGCTGTTCGGGGAGGGGGCCGTGTTGCAGGTCTTCGATGCCCGCAGCGCGGAGGTGGCGGCGGGCTGGCGGGCCGAGGTGCCGGAGAACCTTTCCCTGGAGGAGCGGGTGCGGCATCTGGCGGCGCGGCTGTGCGGGGCGGGCTTCGACGCGGTGGTCGAGCCGGGCCCGGGCGGGGCGTGGTACATCGTGGAGCGCAACTGCCCGAACCTCACCGTCGCGCGGCAGTACGGCGAACTGTGCGCGAGCGAGTTGAAGATGTTCGTGAACGTGCTCGGCGTGCCCGTCGTCCGCGAGACGCGCATCGCGTGCGGTCAGGGCGCGTGCCGCTACCGGATCGGCCCTTGACCCGCACGCCCACCCTGTCCCCCGTGACGGCCACGCCCCAGGCCCTCCACAGCCTCGTCGCGTGGCCGCCCGAGGTGCTCGACACGTGGCTCAGGCGGACCCAGGAGCGGCTGGGCGTGCGCGGCTTCGGGCTGCCGCACCTCAACCTGCGGGCGCCCTTCCAGACCCCCCTCGGCGGCCCCGATCTCGTCGCCGCCTTCCGGGACGTGCTGCGCGGGCAGGAGGCGTTCGAGGTCCACCTCAAAGGCTGGAAGCGCCTGCCGCACGTCATTTTTCTGGAGTGCGACCTCAGCCCCACCTTGAGCCGCCTGCACACCCGGGCCCTGAGCGTCGGCCCGTCGAGCCGCGCCCCCCACGACGGTGCCGACTACACGCCGCACCTCACCCTGGGCCTGGGCATCCTCCCCTGGGCCGAGGAGCTGCTGTGGGACGAGGTGAAGGGCCTGACCCCTCCGGTGGACAGCTTCATCGTCACCGCCCTGAGCCTCACCCGCGAGGAGCGGGGCGAGGTACTGGAACTGCATACCTTCCCGCTGGAGTGCCCGGAGGAGGCCGAGGAGCGGCGCCGGGTCGCGCGGGGGGCGGAGGCGGCGTCGGGGTGAGGCGGGGGTGCTGGTGGGCGCTTGCGTTGGTATGCCCCCCTCCCAACCTCTCGCGGTGCGAGCTGTACCAGTCCCCCACGAGGGGGACTCGCAGAGCTGCGAAGCAGAGGGCCGGGGACTGGTACAGCTCCGCAGGAGAGGAGGCACACGTCACCGCCCCACCCAGCTCCACGACTAACCTCCCCGCGCCAAACCGCCTAACTAAAACCAGGCCACCCGCGAGAGCAGCCCGGCTTTCCCTCCAACCGCTTACACCCCGACCGGCTGCCTCAGCATCGGCGCCAGCGCGTCCATAAAGCGCTCGTACCCGGCGAAGTCGAGTTGCTGCTCGTTGTCGCTCAGGGCGGTGGCGGGGCTGGGGTGGACCTCGACGTGGATGCCGTCGGCGCCCACCGCGAGGGCCGCCTTGGCGAGCGGAATGAGGAGGTCGCGGCGTCCGGCGGCGTGGGTCACGTCCACGATGACGGGGAGGTGCGTCTCCTGCTTGGCGAGGGCCACCGCCGAGAGGTCGAGGGTGTTGCGCGTCCACTTCTCGAAGGTGCGGATGCCGCGCTCGCAGAGGATGACCTCGTTGTTGCCCTCCGAGAGGATGTACTCGGCGGCGTAGAGCCACTCCTCGATGGTGGCCGAGAGCCCACGCTTGAGGAGCACCGGGCGCCGGGAGCGGCCTACCTCGCGCAGCAGGGCGAAGTTGTGCATGTTGCGCGCGCCCACTTGCAGGATGTCGGCGTGCTCGGCCACCACCTCCACGTCGCGGGTGTCCATCACCTCGGTCACGAAGAGCATCCCGTTGTCGCGGGCCGCCCGCCCGCCGATGATCAAACCGTCCACGCCCATCCCCTGGAAGCCGTAGGGGCTGGTGCGGGGCTTGTACGCGCCGCCACGCAGGATCTTGACCCCCCGGGCGGCGAGGAAGCGGGCGGTCTCGTCCATCTGCTCCGCCGACTCGATGGAGCACGGCCCGGCCACGATCATGGGCGGGGCGTCGCCGCCGATGCACACGCCGTCGATGTCGAGCACGGTGTCCTCGACCTTCACCTTGCGGGAGACGAGAAGCTGCTTCTTGTCGTTGCTCTCCTCCAGCGCGAGGCTCGCCTTGAAAATCTCCTTGAAGATCGTCTTGACCGCCGCCCCCGTGAAGGGACCGGGGTTGAGGGCCTCCATCTCCTTGAGCTGCTGCTCCTCGCGGGCGGGGTCGTAGTGGTTGGGGCGGCCCTCGCTCGTCTTGGCGTGGCCGATCTGCGCGACGACCTCACCCCGGCGGGAGAGCAGGGTCAGGAGGTCGCGGTTGATCTGGTCGACTTCCGAGCGGAGGTCGTCGATGCTGCGCTGGGGCTGGGTCATTCCCGCAGTGTAGGAAAGCCGCCCCCCGCAGGCCCCAGGCCGTGCTAGTCAATTGAAAAGACTTGTCCAGGTCCGGGTCAGGGACTCGGCGTCAGCCCCTCGCGCCCCGGCTCCGGCGTGTTCACCATATGGGCCGCCACCCGGGCGAGCGTCGCGTACAGTTCGCGGGCCTCGGCCTCCCCGATCTCCGGTGTCTCGCGCAGGGCGGCGTTCATGCACCCCAGCCACGCGCGGGCCCGCGTGGGCGTGATCTCGTGCGGAAGGTGCCGGGCGCGCAACCGGGGATGCCCGAACCGCTCGTGGTAGAGGGGCGGGCCGCCCAGAAAACCCGTCAGGAAGGCGAGCTGCTTCTCGGCGGTCAGGGTCAGGTCGGCGGGGAAGATGGGCGCGAGGTCGGGGTCACGGGCGACGCGGGCGTAGAAGCGCCGCACGAGCGCCGCGAGCACCTCCGGGCCGATGCGGTCGTACAGGCTGCCGCCCTCGGTGAGGGTCAGAGGGGCCGTCATGGGAGTCAGGGTAGCGCGGGGAGGAGGCCCGGCCTCCCGCGAGGCTCACAGACGACAGAGAAAGGGCGCGGGCCTCCATCTCCTCGCCCGCGCCCTCCTCATGTCAGGCCCCGCTCAGCTCCACTGCCACACCGTCGGCTCGAACTCGTAGTTCCCCGCGACAATCCGGCGGATGTGCCCGAGGGCCGGGAAGGGGAAGTGGTAGCCCGTCACCCACATCTTGTCGGCGACCGCCTGATCGAAGAGGCGCTGGCGGGTGCGGGCGGCGAGGGGGCCGTTGGTGTCGAAGCCGATGTAGGCGCCCCGGTGCCGCAGGCTGAGGAGGAAGTGCCCGGCGGCGTCCCCAAAGACCATCAGGCCCTGATCGCCGCTCCCGCCGCGCACCGCGAGGTGCCCCAGCGTGTGCCCCGGCGAGGCGACGGCGGTGAGACCAGGGACGATCTCGGCGTCCGGCTGGATCAGGGTGAAGCGGTCGCGCAGGCCGATCAGGTTGGCCTGCACGGCGGCGTTGGGGCTGGCCTGGGTGGTCCAGAACTGGAACTCCGAGGCGCCCATGACGTGCCGCGCGCCGGGGAAGGTGGGCTGCCCGCCCGTCGTCAGGCCGCCGATGTGGTCGGGGTGCCCGTGGGTGATGAACACCGTGTCGATGGCCGCCGGGTCGATGCCCGCCCGGCGCAGGTTGGCGACGAGCTGCCCGTTCGCGCCGCCGCGCCCGGTGTCGATCAGGACGCGGTTTCTCCCCGTCTCGATGACCACCGGGTTGAAGTGGTTGACCGTGTTCGTGGCGGGCACCCCGTACTCGGCGAGGGTCGCGGTGAACTCCTCCTGGCGGCCCGGATTGGCCCCCCAAGTCGGCAGCAGGGCGGCAAGCGGGGCGGTGCCGTCGCTCACGACGTAGACGGTGAAGTCGCCGACCCGCTGGCGGTAGAAGCCGTTGCCGTTGAGGGGCGCGGCTGGGGTGGTCGGGGCCGCCTGCGCGGGGGCCGCCGTCTGCGCGCGGGCGAGGGGCGCGGCGGCGGTGACGAGGCCCGCCACCCCCAGCAGGCGCAGGGTGTCGCGGCGGTTGACGGGTTTCTCGGCGGCTTCGGGCGGGGCGGGCGGCTGGGGCTGGTCGCTCATGGGTGAATCCTCCTGGGGGTGCGGTGTCCCTTCGACATTAAACGGTCAACCCGGCTCCATGTGTGCGGTCGCCTTCGATGTTCGTTCAGGCTGGCGTGATTCCGCGCCTACCGGGGCTGGCCGCGCCTCAGCCCGTAGAGCGCGAGCCCCGCCGCCATCGCCGGGCCGCTGCCGAGCGCGAAGACGAGGGTGCCCCAGCCCACCAGCCCGCCGAGCGCCCACCCGAGGGCGAGCACGGCGAGTTCGATCCCGGTGCGCACCCGGGCCACGTCCCAGCCCGTCACCCGGCTCAGGCCCAGGATCAGCCCGTCGCGCGGCCCGGCCCCCAGCCCGGCGGCGACGTAGGTGCCCGTGGCGAGCCCCAGCAGCCCCACCCCGAGGAGGAACTGCGCCCAGCGCCCGCCCAGGGTCGCAGGGTCGGGCACCAGCGACCCCAGCACATCGAGGAACAGGCCGATCAGGAGGACGTTGATCACGGTTCCCGGGCCGATGGGCTCCCGCAGCCGCAGCGCCGTGAAGGCGACGATGAGCACGCCCGTCAGGATGCTGACCATGCCGATGCTCAGCGGCAGGTGCCGGGTGACGCCGAGGTGCAGCACCTCCCAGGGGGCCACGCCGACCCGCGCGTCGAGCATCAGGCGCAGGCTCAGGCCGTACAGGAAAAGACCGAAGACGAGGAGAAAATACCGCTGCCACACGGGCCGGGCAGTGACGAAGGCGAGCGGGGCGGCGCGGGTCACGCGGGCGAGGGTAGCACCCCCTCCTCCGCCTCACCGTCAGGCGGCGCTCCACGGTAGACTTCCGAGGTTGCACCCTCGACGCCGCGCGAACCGGCTCGGGTGCCCACGGAAGACACGGACAGGAGACACTATGGGACTTGCAATCGGAATCGTCGGTCTGCCGAACGTCGGCAAGAGCACGCTGTTCAACGCCATCACCCGCGCCGGGGCGCTCGCCGCCAACTATCCCTTCGCCACCATCGAGCCCAACGTGGGCCGGGTCCCCGTGCCCGACGAACGGCTCGCGGCACTCTCCAAGGTCTTCACCAAGGGCGAGCGGGTGCCGCCCATCATCCCCACCTACGTCGAGTTCGTGGACATCGCCGGGCTGGTCAAGGGCGCCTCGCAGGGTGAGGGCCTGGGCAACCAGTTCCTGGCGAACATCCGCGAGGTGGACGCCATCGCCCACGTGGTGCGCTGCTTCACCGACGACAACGTGATCCACGTCGCCGGAAGGGTCGATCCCGTCGACGACATCGAGACGATCAACACCGAACTCATCCTCGCGGACCTGGCGGGGCTCGAAAAGCGGCTCGTCAACCTCCAGAAGAAGGCCAAGGGCAACGACAAGGACGCCCGCGAACAGGCCGCTCTCGCCGAGCAGATTCTCGCCGTGCTGGGGGAGGGCCAACCCGCCCGCGCCGGGACGTACGACGCGCCGATCCCCAAGGACTTCGGGTTGATCACCACCAAGCCCGTGATCTACGTGGCGAACGTGGGCGAGGACGAGCTTCAAGAGGACAACGACGCCGTGCGGCAGGTGCGCGAGTACGCGGGGCGGGAGGGCGCCTCGGTCGTGAAGATCAGCGCCCAGATCGAGGGCGAACTCGCCGAGATGCCGGAAGGCGAGGCGCGCGAGTTCCTGCACGACCTCGGCGTGGAGGAAAGCGGCCTCGACCAGCTCGTGAAGGTCGGGTACGAGACGCTGGGGCTGATCACCTTCATCACGTCGGGCGAGAAGGAGGTCCGCGCCTGGACGATCCGCCGCGGCGAGAAGGCGCCGGGGGCCGCCGGGGAGATCCACTCCGACCTGGAGCGGGGCTTTATCCGCGCCGAGGTGATCGAGTGGCAAAAGATGGTCGAGGCGGGCGGCTGGGCGGGCGCCAAGGCGAAGGGCTGGGTCCGCACCGAGGGCAAGGAGTACGTGATGCAAGACGGCGACATCATGAACGTACTGCACAGCAGCTAGGGGCACCGGGCGGAGGGCAGAGGGCGAAGGCTTCCCGGGCGCCCTCTGCCTTCTGCTTTCGGCCTTCTGCCCTCCGCCCGCCGGGGTAGAGTGCCTTCCCGATGGCCGACCTGCCTCTCTCGCCCGACGCCGCCCCTCCACCCGCCCGCGAGGGGGTCACGCTCGTCGTGACGGAGTTCGTGCGGCCCTCGCGGGTGCCCGAGTACGAGGCGTGGGCCTCCGACCTCCACGCCCGGGCCGCGCGGCAGGCGGGCTTCGTGGGGGTTCACGTGTTGCGGGGCCAGGAAGGCACTCTGGCCGAGTACGTGACGCTGGTGCGCTTCGCCTCGCCGGGGGCGCTGGCGGCGTGGCGGGCGTCTCCCGACTATCAGGCGGCCCTGGAGCGGTTGCCCGAGTTCACGGCGGGCGAGGTCGACTACCGCGAGTCGGTGGGGCTGGAGGCGTGGTTCGACCGCCCGGCCCGGCCCACCGCCGCGCCGCCCCTCTGGAAGAACGTGGTGCTGGGCTTCGCGGGCGTGTATCCCCTGATCCTGCTGTTCACGTGGTTGTGCCGCCCGCTCGTGCAGGGCTGGCCGTGGTGGGCCGCGATCCTGCCCTCGGCGCTGCTGGCGACCGTCTTCCTGAACTGGCCGGTGCTGCCGCTGCTCTCGCGTCTGTTGCGCGGGTGGCTGTACCCCGAGCGCCGCTAGCCCTTTAGTTTTCCAGCCGGGCCACAGCGCCCCGCATGGCCGGGACGGGGTTCTCCACCACCCGCCCGTGACCGGGAGCGAGCCGGGCCGGATTCAGGTCGGCGAGGCGGCGGGCGCTGGCAAGAGCCGTGGGCGCGTGCCACGTGGCGAGGGCCGGGAAGGGGAAGATCGGGCGGCGCTCGCTGACGACGGTCACGCCGCCGACGGTGTGGTAGGCATCTCCCGCGATCAGGGTGCCGTCGCGCGTGTCGAGGAGGGCAATCTGGCCGGGAGTGTGGCCGGGCGCGGCGACGACCTCCAAACTCCTCACCCGGTCGCCCTGGTGGAGAGGCCGCACGGGGACGGTGCTGGGACGCCAGCCGCCGCGCAGGGGAGAGAGGGGCTCGTCCGGGTCGAGTTGCCTTTCGTCCCGCAGCAGGCGCACTTCCCGGGAGGAGAGCAGGACGGGAACATCGGGCAGGGCCGCGTGCAGCGCCCCGAGACTCCCGGTGTGGTCCACGTGCGCGTGCGTCAGGACGATGCGGCGGATGGGTTGCCCGAGCGTCCGAGCCGCCTTCAGGATGCCGGGCGCACTTCCGCCGATCCCGGTGTCCACCAGCGTCAGACCGTCCTTTTCTCCCACCAGATAGACGTTGACGAGACCCAAACGGGTGAGCCGACGAAGATACGGACCGTGACGGGTGTGCCGCATGGGGCGCCTCCTTCTCAAGGCAAACGCTCTTCGTCTTGAGACCGAGCAACGTGTGTCCTCAATTTTCCGTCGTCAAGACGTACACTGTTCGGCATGGTGTACCCGGCGAAGCTCAGCCCGGAGGCGATTCTCCAGACGGCCCTCGACCTGCTGGAGGGGGGAGGCGAGGAGGCCCTGAACATGCGTTCGCTCGCCGAGCGGCTGGGCGTGCGCCCGAGCAGCCTCTACCGGCACTATCCCGACCGGGCAGCCCTGGTGGCGGCGTTAGAAGATCGGGCGGCCCTCGCGCTGGACGGCGCGCTGAGGGAAGCCAGCCGGGATCGTCCTCCCGGGGAGGCCCTGCGCGCCGCCGCCCACGCCTACCTCGGCTATTCGCGGGCGCACCCGCACCTGTACGGCCTGCTGCTCGCCCCACGTCCGCCTGCGCCCGCCGGACCCGGACCGGGCAAGGATCTCTGGAACGTTGTCCTGCACCTCGTCGGGGCCGTCACCGGGGACCCGGACGACACGGCGGCGGCAGTGGCGTACTGGGCCTTCCTGCACGGCTACGTCCAGCTCGAACGCAGCGGCCAGTTCGGGGCGAGCGGTCCCCGGGGCGGCTTCGAGCGCGGGCTGGACGCGCTGGTGCGGGGCTTTTCTCCCTCATGACGAGAGGGGCGGGGACCACCTCTCCCCCACCCCCTCCCTGGCCTTCTGACTTCGACCCTCCGCCTCAGTCCGCGGGCGTCGCCACCAGATCGGCGCCCTCCTCCGCGGCGGGCAGGTGGCGCCGCACCTCGCGCATGGCGCTGTGGATCACGCCCAGGGCGAGGCTCATGGTGAGCATGGAGGAAAAGCCGTAGCTCACCAGGGGCAGGGGCACGCCCGTCACCGGGAAGATGCCCGCCGCGACGGCGAGGTTCACGAAGGCCTGCCCGACCACCATGAACATCGCGCCCGTCGCCAGGATGGTCGCCCCGTGAATCTGCGGGGTCATCGGGCGCACGCGGGTGGCGAGCTGCGAGACCTGGAGGGCGGTGGAGACGATCAGCCAGTAGGCGAAGAGGAGCATGGTCACGCCGAGCAGGCCCGAGGAAAAGCCCACCGAGGCGACCACCATGTCGGTGTGGGCGGCGAAGTACCAGTAGCGGGGACCGTCGGGGCCCAGGCCCCACAGCCCGCCGAAACTCAGGTCGCGGTGGGCCATGCCGATCTGGTCCAGGCCGACCTCCAGGTTCTCGGCGCGGTTCACGTGCCCGAAAAAGCGTTCGAGGATATAGGGGTGCGTCTCCAGGTAGCGCCCCGCGAAGGGGATGGCGACCAGCCCCAGCGCGAGCAGAAAGCCCGTGATGTTGGTGATCCGCACCCCGGCGGCGTACATCAGGATGATGCCGAGCCCGAACATCAGGACGCTGGTGCCGAGGTCGGGCTCCAGGAGGACGAGCGCCGTCGTGCACACGATCATCAGGGTCGCGCTGATGAGCTTGTGCTGCACGCCCCGCCGCGAGAAGAAGGACGCGAGTTGCAACACCAGCCCCAGTTTCGCCAGCTCGGAGGGCTGGAAGCGCACCGGGCCGAACTCCAGCCAGCGTTTCGTGCCCGGGCTCGTCTCGGTGCCCTGCCCGATAAAGAGGGTCAGGATCAGCAGCACCAGCGTGAAGAGCCAGAAAGGCGTGGCGAGGCGCAGGAAGACGCTGGGCCGCAACCGCGCCACCAGGAAGGTCAGCCCCAGCGCGATCAATGCCTTGCTCCCGTGGTCCACGATCAGGTCGGGGCGGGCCGTCGCCACCCCCAGCAGCCCCAGCGTCAGCAGCAGAATCTGCGCGATCACGAGTTGGGTGCTCATGCCTTTACCCCCTGCCCGGCCAGCGACCGCGCCGCCCGCGCGAAACTCTCCCCGCGCGCCCGGTAGTCGCGGAACAGGTCGAAGCTCGTCCCGACCGGCGCGAGAAGCACCGTGCCCCGCCCGCCCGGTCCGCCCAGCGCGGCGAGGCCCAGGGCAGCGGCCCGCCGCATTACCTCGTCACCGTCCACCCCCGCCTCGAAGGGGAGGAGATCGAAGGGGAGGCCGAGAGCCTGCGCCATTTTCCCCCCGTCCTCCCCGAAGGCGATGACCCGCGTCACCCGGCCCCGCGCCGCCTCCCTCAACGGAGCGAGGTCAGCCCCCTTGTCCCGCCCGCCGACGAGCCAGGCAACCGGAGGCGTGGCGCGCGTGAGGGCGGCCTCCACCGCGATGGTGCGGGTGGCGATGGAGTCCTCGATAAACCGCACCTCTCCCACGCGGGCGACCGTCTCGAAGCGGCCCGCGACCGGGCGGGCGGTGCGGAGAGCTTCGGCCAGCGTCTCCACGTCGGGCACCCGGCCCAGCCGCTCCAGCAGGGCCTCGGCGGCGAGGACGGCGGCGGCGGCGTTGGCGGGGTGGAGGCCTTCGGGGAGGTCGGCGGCGGGCAGCACCTCCCGGCCATCCGCCAGGGAGATTCGCTCGGGAGAGAAGGTCCGCACGATGGCGCGGGTGGGCACGTTCAGCCCCGCCGGGACGACGAGCACGTCCCCCTCCTCCTGCCCCGCCGTGATATTCAGTTTTGCCGCGTGGTACGCCTCCACGGTGCGGTGGCGGTCGAGGTGGTCCACGCCGAGGTTCGTGATCACCGCGACGGGCAGGCGCAGGCCGGGCACCCGCTCCAGTTGGAAGCTCGACAGCTCAACGACGCCGACCTCCGCCTCGTCCACCACGTCGAGGAGGGGGGGGTCGATGTTGCCGCCCTCGCGCGCGTTCAGGCCGCACGCCCTCAGCAGGTGCGCCGTCAAGACGGTCGTGCCCCCCTTGCCCGCCGTGCCCGTGATGCCGACGAGCGGGAGGTGGGGGCGCCTGCGGGCGGCGAGGGCCACCTCCCCGATGATCTCCGCGCCGCGCGACCCGAGCGCGAGCAGGTCGGGGTGGTCGATGGGCACGCCGGGGGCGGCCACGACCGTCCCGTAGGTCCCCGCCGCGTCGCCCTGCGCGAAGCCCAGCTCCCGCATGAGCGCCCTATCCTCGTCCGAGGGCCGCGCGTCGTGCCACTCGGCGCTCATCCCCTCCCGCGCGAGAAACCGCGCCACCCCCCGCCCGCTTCGCCCCAAGCCGTACAGCAACACCTTTCGCCCCCCATTCACGCTCCCAACATAAGGGAAAGACCAAGGGGCGGGGCCGGACGGGTGAGCGACGCGGCCTGACCAGCTAGGCTCTCGCCATGCTCTCCCCGCCGAACGCCGAGGTCGGCGCGTTGCTGGACCGCCTGGGCGCGGACATTCGGCACGCTCTGGGTGACCGTCTCGTCGGCCTGTATCTCTACGGTTCGCTCGTCGCGGGGGACTTCGACCCCGCACACAGCGACGTGGACCTGCTCGCGGCCCTCTCTTCCGGGGTCGGTGGAGAGGACGTGGAGGGGCTAGGCCGGATGCACGCGCGTCTCGTGGAGGATTTCCCCGCCTGGAACGACCGCATCGAGGTCGATTATGTGCCGCTCGCCGCCCTGCGGACGTTCCGGACCGAGCCCGGCGTGATGATCCGGATCAGCCCGGGGGAACCTCTCAACCTCCTCAAAGCCGGGCCGCATTACCTCGTGAACTGGTATACGGCGAGGCAAAGCGGCGTCGCGCTGTTTGGCCCACCGCCGCTGGAGCTTCTTCCCGAGATCACGCGGGCGGAGTTCGTGGCGGGCATTCGGGGACACGCGGACGCCTGGCCCCAGTGGGTGACGGAGATGCACCACCCCGGCGGGCAGGCGTACGCCGTCCTGACGCTGTGCCGGGCGCTCTCCACGGTGACCCACGGCGAGCAGGTCTCCAAGCGGCGGGCGGGGCTGTGGGCGCAGGAGCGGCTGCCGGAGTGGCACTTCCTGATCAGTTGGGCGCTGGCTTGGCGGTACGGGGGCGGAACGCAGACGCCCGATCAGGACCACTTTGCGGAGACGGTGCGCTTCGTCCGTGAGGTGGCAGGCCGCATCGCCGCCGTCCCACCCTGGCAGGACCGCTCCGACTGACGACTGACCTCTACCGCACCCGCACGGCCTTCGTCGCGGGCTGCTTGCGGACCCACGCGACGAACCGGTGCACGTCCTCGTGGGCGAGCAGGGCGTCCACGCTGTTGTACTCCCCGGCCAGCTCCGCGTTCGTGAAGGTGCGGTGGAGGAACTTGTGGCAGGCGGGGCACAGGGGCACGGTGGGCAGCTCGTGGATCTTGACCCCCTGCCGCCGACCCTGCGATTTGGGGACGAGGTGATGCTCGGTGAGCACGGGGGTCTCCCGCCCGCACAACCCGCACCGCTCCGGCTCGGCGGGGGGCGGGGGCCAGTTGGTCTCGGGTCGGCGGCGCGACATCAGGGAGGATGATCGCGTGTGGGGGCGTGAAAAACCGGGTGAGGAATTACGGGGCACGCCGGGTGGAAAAGAGGGCCAGAGCTTTCACTCCTGCCCTTCCAGCGCCCGGGTCACTGGGCGCGGCGGGGCCACACGAAGGCGATGACCTGGGTCAGGGCCACGCCCCACAGCAGCCAGGCTGCGGCCAGCAGGAGCGATGCGGGGGGCAGGCCGTACAGGGCCGGGAAAAAGGTCAGGGCGAGGCCGTCGAGAAGCATGGCGGTGAACGACATGACGACCACGGCGGGCAAGACCGCCGCTCCTCTCGCGCCGCTGAGGGTGAGGCCGACCCACAAGAACGCCCAGGCGACAGGCAGGGAGAGCACAAAGACCAGGGGAAGCGCGGCGCTGCCCTGCACGAAGACGGACGGTCCCAGGAACCGGATCATCATCGCGGCCAGGAACCACAGCGCGGCTCCGAGCGCGACGAGGACCGGCAGGCGCAGGGCGGGGCGAGGCGGTGAGGAAAGGGGGGCAGTCGTCATAACAAACCTCCTGCGTGCAGCGCGTCTTTGAGCGCGCGAAACGCCTCGTCGGTGCGCTCCTCGTCCCCAGTCGAAAAGCGGTCGATCAACAGCCCCGTCAAGGCGGCCAGCACGACGTTGACGGTCGGCCCCGGCACGTCCTCGCGCAGGTGCGCGGCGACCACGCCCAGCCAGGCGGCGATGGCGCCCCGCGCGAAGTGTCGGTAGTGCTCGTCCCCGCCCATGGCGTGGAGTTCCACCTCGAACAGCGAGCGCAGGAAAGGCGTGAGTTCGGGGGAGGTGAGCCGCGCCCAAAGCACGGCGAGGCGCGTGGCGGGGTCGGCAGCGGGGTCCACCGCGGCGAGGGCGACTTGCTGCTGAGCGGCGATGGCAGACAAAACCTCGACGACGAGCCCTTCTTTGGAGCCGAAGTGATACAGCAGCAGGCGAGGACTAACCCCCAGGGCGGCGGCGAGGGGTCGGAGGCTGAGGTCGGTCAGGCCGTGCTCCAACACATAGGCGGCGGCGCGCTGGAGCAAATCGGCCTTGGCCTGCGGATTCGGCGGTCGTCCCATATCCTCCCCGTTCGTTACGTGAAACGAGTGTGGAGGATAGGCGGGTGAAAGTCAAGACCGCATGGCGGGGGAGGTGGTACATGGGAACAAGAAGAGGTCGAGCATGACCTCCGCCCCTGCCGCCCCCTGCGGCTTACAGCGGTACGAAGTTCGGCTCACCCCTTCGGGCGGGTCATCCCGTAACAGGCGAGGATATTCCCGGACCCCTGCCACGTGCGGGTGTGCAGGAGCTTGGGGGATACGGGCGGTCGCCCCACGAACAAAGGCGTCCCCTCCCCCGCGACCAACGGAAAGATCATCAGGTGCAGCTCGTCCACCAGGTCGTGCGCCAGGAGATGATTCCACAGCACACGGCCCGCGAACATAAACACGTCACGGCCCGGCTCCTGTTTCAACGCGGCGACTTCCCGGGCGGCGTCCGCCACCTTAACGATGCGCGTGTTCCCATCCCACGGCGACAGCTCCTCGCGTGTGAGGTGGTCGGAGACGACGATCTTCTCCATCTGCCTCTGAAGCTCCGCCATCTCCCGCCGCACTGCCGTGGCACCCTGGTCGTCTGGCACGCCCGTCCAGTACCGCATGTTGCCCAGGAAGTTGGTGCGGCCACTGAGCAGCAGGGTGTCGGCGGCGCGCATCCGCTCGGCCATGTAGCCGTCGAAGGTCTGGTCGCCCGCGTAGTCCGGGTGGAAATGGTCGAAGAGGGCGTCCAGGCTGCGGTCTTTTCCCTCGTAGTAGCCGTCGAGCGTGACGAGGTTGCCCACGATCAGTTTCCGCATCGCCCAACCCTACAGCTTCGTGAGCTTGGGGTACTTCAAGATCGCCTCGTCCTCGCTCAGGAACTCGCCGGGCGCGTCGGGGCTCCAGACGACCTCGGCGCGGATCAGGTCGCCGGGGCTGACCGAACTGATCGCACTCAGGGCGGCGCGGGCCTCCCCGGCGGTGGTCACGCCCGCGGGCGGCAGCGAGGCGAGGGCGTGCGCGGCGACGGCGATGGTCACGGCGAGGTAGAGGTCGCCCGTGTCTCCCTGGAAGGTGTAGTCGCCCCGCTGCTCGAAGCCGGTGTTCACGTCACGGTTCTGGTAGTTGCTCGTGGTCTGCTCGGTGAAAGCGGCGCGGGCCTCGGTCGCCCAGGCGCCCACCTGGGCCTCGGCGGCGCTCGCCGATCCCTGGGCACGCTCGACGTTGCCGTACACCCAACGCTCGGGGTGGCGCAGGGCGACGAGGGCGGCTTCCTGAAGCATCCGACTCAACCCCTCGTTGGTGTCGGGGTCTCCGCTCTGGGCCACGCGCTGGAGCGAGCGCTTCACCTCGTCGCCCTCGGCCATCAGGATTTGCACGCACACGGCCTGCGCGGTGCCGCTCAGGCTCCCCAGGCCGCCGCCGCCGAGGGTCTGCGCCCCGCCCCCCCCGCCCAGGCTGCGGCGCATGAAGCCCACCACGGAGAAGACCACCAGCCCGAACAGGAGCAGGCCGATCAGCCCGAAGCCCCCGCCCCCGTAGCCGTACCCGCCCCCGCCGACGATGACCGGGCCGCCTCCCCCGATGATCACGGGCCCGCCCCCGTAGCCCCCGCCGTACCCGCCGCCCGGGAAGCCGCCGGAGTACCCTCCACCCCCGCCGCCGTACCCGCCGCCCCCCACCGAGCCGCCCCCGCCGCCCGCGCTCCCCCCGAAGCCCCCGCCCGACTGCGCGCCCGCGTGGCTCAGCAGGGTCAGCAGGGCGAGGCACAGGGCGAGGGCGGCGAGGAGGGTCAGGGCGCCCCGCAGGGTCCTTGGGGAGAGGCTCGGCATACTGGCCCCAGTGTAGGGGCTGGGGACCCCGAATGCCTCCCAGCGCGTGAAGTATCGGCAAAGACCCGTCCTCCTCCCGCGGGCGCGCCGTACACTGCCCGCCATGAGCGGCGAGACGGGCGGGGGGGGGCAGACGGTGGAGCTGACGCAGGCGGGGTGGAACGCTTTCCTGGCGGGCCTGTACGAGCGGGACGACCAGCTTCAGAGGCGCGTGCCGGGGGCGGAGTACCTCCCCGAGGAGGCGGTGGACGCCTACGTGCTCAGCGGCCACGCGGAGGCCCTGCGCAGCGCGGAGGTGGAGGGCGACGTGTGGGGGACCCTCTTGGATATCGAGGAGGAGGCCGGGGACGAGGAGGAGGCGTGGGCGAAGATCGTCGCCTTCTACCTCGACCGGGGGTGCGTCCTCGTGCGGGTGCAGGGCGCCCAGGAGCCCGAGGAGTGGCTGCTCGCCGACACGCTGGCCGGGCGGCTGGGACTGACCGAGGCGGCGAAAGGGCCGTGAATTCGGCCTGAACAGGACCTCATCCGCCCCCGGACGGGGGGGACTAGGCTGACTCGTATGTCCGAAAGTAACGACCGCCACTTCCCCCTCAAACGCCTCCTGCTGTTGGGTGCGCTGATCGGCGCGGGGGCCTACTACCTCAGCCGGGAGCAAAACCGCCGGGCCCTCGACCAGAAGCTCGGCGAGCTGGGCCTCAAGGACGCCGCCGAGAACGTGGGCGAGAGCGTCTCCCAGGGCTGGGAGAAGACAAAGGACGCCGCCGTGAGCGCCGGGCAGGTCATCGCCGAGAAGGCGGGCGAGGTCCAGCAGGCCGCCGCCTCGGGCGGAACCGAGGCCGGGGTGGACCGCGCCAAGCAGGTCGCCGACGACGTGAAGGCCGCCGTGGCCCGGGTGGCGGGCGAGGTAGGGGACGCGGCGGGCGACGTGGCCGCCACCGCCGGGCGCGAGGCGAAAGACGTGAAGGGCGAGGTGAAAGACGCCGCCGGGGAGGCCCGCAACGCCGCCCGTCAGGCCGCCGAGCAGGCCCAGAACAAGGCGCAGGACGCGGTACAGGGCGCGAAAGCCGCCGCCCAGAGCGCCAAGGACGACGTGCAGCAGGGCGCGGGCCAGGCCAGGGACAAGGCCCAGGACCTCGCGCGGGAGGCCAAGTCCACCGCGCAGGACGTGAAGTCGGACGTCAAGGACGCGGCGAACGCGGCCCAGGGCAACGCGGGCCACCTCCAGCAGGTCACGCAGGACCTGAGGATGGGCGAGCAGAGCGGCGCCACCGTTCCCGCTTCCGCCCAGCAGGCCAAGAGTGACGCCCAGGCCGCCGTGAGCGGCGCGACGGTCGAGGTCAAGGACGCGGCGCAGGACGCCAAGGCGGGCGCCCAGAGCGCGGCGAACAAGGCGCAGAACGCGGCCCAGGACGCGAAGAAGGACGCCGGGCGCGCGGCGAACGACGTGAAGGCGGACGTAAAAGGCGCCGCGCAGGACGTGAAGTCCGACGCCAAGAACGCCGTGCAGGACGCCAAGCGCAACCTCTGAATCCGGCAAGACTCTCAACGAACCTCCCGCCTGGGGGGTTCTTTTTCGTGCCCCGCCAGCCTGACCGTGACGTCCGCCGCGCCCCTTTTTCCGGCGCGCGGGTAGACTCCCCGCATGACGCGCCGGGACAACGAGACGGGCGGGCGCACCGGGACGCTGGAACGCACGGGGACCCAGAACCAGACGCAGCGGCCCCGGCTCTACCGCGTGCTGCTGCTCAACGACGACTACACGCCGATGGACTTCGTGGTGCGGGTCCTGACGCGCTACTTCCGCAAGTCGGGGTCCGAGGCCGAACTCATCATGCTCGCCGTCCACCACAAGGGGCAGGGGGTGGCGGGCGTCTACACCCGCGACGTGGCCGAGACGAAGGTCGCCCAGGTGACCGCCCACGCGCGGCGCGAGGGTCACCCCCTGATGGTCGTCGCCGAGCCGGAGCCGGGCGAGTGAGGAAGCGGAAATGATCGGAGACCACCTGCAAGTCACCATCGGGCGAGCCGCCGACTACGCCCGCGAGGCTGGGCACGAGTACGTCACCCTCGAACACCTCCTGCTGGCGCTGACCCACGACCCCGAGGCGCGCGAGGCCCTGCTCGCCGTCGGCACCGATGTGGAGCGGCTGCGGGGCGACCTGGAGGACGTGCTCGCCGAGTACGAGTCCGTGCCGGGGGCCGAGCCCGACTTCACCCTGGGCGTGCACCGGGTCGTGCAGGGCGCCGTGCTGCAACTCCACGCCAGCGGCAAGGGAAAGGAGCAGGCGGACGGGGCGCGGGTCCTCGTCGAACTGCTCGAAGAGGAGGACTCCCCCGCCCGCGCGGCCCTGGAGGCGCAGGGCGTGACCCGCCTCGACGTGCTGGGGTACGTCTCCCACGGCGCGGCCAAGGTGGCGGGCCGCGAGCGCGAGCGCCGCACCGGGGGCGTGGATCCCGAGCCGGACACGGAGGGAGCAGAGACCGCCCAGAACCCCCTCGAAGCCTACGCAACCGACCTCACCGCCGGGGCGCGGGCCGGAGAGTTCGACCCGGTGATCGGGCGCGAGGTGGAGCTGACGCGTGTCGTCCACATCCTCGCCCGCCGCGTCAAGAACAACCCCGTCCTGGTGGGCGAGCCGGGCGTGGGCAAGACCGCCCTCGCCGAGGGGCTGGCGCAGCGGGTGGCGGACGGGCGGGCGCCGGGGTTCCTGAAAGGGGCCTCCGTCTACGCCCTCGACCTCGGGGCCCTCCTCGCCGGGACCCGCTACCGGGGCGACTTCGAGCAGCGGCTGAAAGCCGTCCTCGCGGCGCTCGACGGGCAGAACGCGGTCCTCTTCATCGACGAGCTGCACACGCTGGTGGGCGCCGGGGCGACCGAGGGGGGCAGCGTGGACGCGGCGAACCTGCTCAAGCCTGCGCTGGCCCGGGGACGGCTGCGGGTGCTGGGGGCGACGACGCCGGGTGAGGTGCGTTACCTGGAAAAAGACCGCGCCCTGTGGCGCCGCTTCCAGACCGTGGATGTGCCCGAGCCGTCCGAGGAGGACGCCCTCGCCATCCTGCGGGGCCTCGCGCCGGGGTACGCCGCTCACCACGGCGTGACGTACACCGAGGGGGCTTTGGACGCCGCCGTGCGCCTCTCTGCCCGGCACCTGCGCGACCGCTTCCTGCCCGACAAGGCCATCGACGTCCTGGACGAGGCGGGGGCGGCGCGCTCCTCCACCGGCCAGGGCGGCGAGATCACCGAAGAAGACATCGAGGCGACGGTCGCCCGCATGGCCCGCGTGCCCGTCGGCGCCGTAAAGGCCGAGGACGCCCTCTCGCTCGCCACGCTGGAGGCGGACCTGAAGGGGCGGGTCTTCGGGCAGGACGCCGCCGTGAACGCGGTCGCCAGCGCGGTCAAGCTCGCGCGGGCGGGGCTGCGCGACCCCCAGAAGCCGCAGGGGGCCTTCCTCTTCGCCGGGCCGACCGGGGTGGGCAAGACCGAACTCGCCCGCGCGCTCGCCGACCGGCTCGGCATCCACCTCGCGCGCTTCGACATGAGCGAGTACCAGGAGGCGCACACGGTCGCGCGGCTGATTGGCGCCCCTCCCGGCTACGTGGGCTTCGACCAGGGCGGGCTCCTCACCGACGCGGTGGCGAAGAACCCGCACGCGGTCGTCCTCCTCGACGAGATCGAGAAGGCGCACCCGGACGTGTACAACCTCTTCCTGCAACTGATGGACCACGGCACCCTGACCGACCACACCGGCAAGAAGGTGGACGGTCGCGGCCTGATCCTGATCTTCACGACGAACGCCGGGGCCGCCGACGCCTCGCGTCCCGCCCTGGGCTTCTCTCGGGAGGGCCGCGCGGGCGAGGAGGCCGAGGCGGTCAAGCGCACCTTCACCCCCGAGTTCCGCAACCGCCTCGACGCGGTGATCCACTTCCGCCCCCTCGCACCCGAGGTCATGGAGAGCGTGGTGGACAAGTTCTTGCGGCAACTGGAGGCGCAACTGGGCGAGCGGGGCGTCTCACTGACCGTCACGCCCGCCGCCCGCGCCCTGCTCGCCAAGCTCGGCTACGACCCGCAGATGGGCGCGCGGCCCCTCGCCCGCGTGATCGAGGAGCGGGTGAAGCGTCCACTGGCCGACGAGCTGCTGTTCGGGCGGTTGAAGGATGGCGGCGCGGTGACGGTGGACTCGGAGGGGGAGGGGTTCAACTTCGGGACGGCGTGATCGCCTTCTCCCTCTCCCCTTGCGGGAGAGGGCCGGGGTGAGGGGGCGTGTGACCAACTCAATCGACAAAAAGATGCCTTTCCCCTGCCCGCTGGCCCGAAACGCCGCTTCGGTTCACCCCCTCCCAGCCTCCCCCCTCAAGGGGGAGGAGCAAAAGAACATGTCTCGGACGGCTTGCCTCTCTGTCAGGTATGGATCGTGGGTGCTCACCCTCACACCCGCTCCACCGCCCACCGCGGGTGCAGCCGCACCGGCTTCAAGCCGTACGCCGTGACGTAGCCGGGCAGGTGGCGCAGCCCGGGCAGGCCGTGCAGCACCCGAATCAGGGTGGTCGGCACATGGAGCTGGGCCCCGGCGTGGATGCCCACCACCTCGCGCTCCTGGATGACCTGCTGGGCCTGAAGCACGGCGATCTGCCACGCGCGGCCCCGCTGCACCCGCGCGAGATGCCGGGGCCGCACCCGCCCCGAGCGCAGGGGACCCGAGAGCACGTTCGCCGCCGCCACGGCGTCCTGCACGGCCATGTTGATGCCCAGGCCTCCTATCGGGGAGATGGGGTGCGCCGCGTCCCCGATCACGAGCAGCCCGGGACGCCACCAGCGCCGCACCCGCGCCACCTCCACCGCGAGGAGGTGCAACTGGGCCCACTCGGTCAGCAGCCCCACCCGGTCGGAAAGCCAGGGGATCGTCTCGGCCACCGCCTGCCGGATGGGGGCGACACCGCGCTCCCGGGCCTGCGCGTAGCTGTCTTTGCGGATGGAGTAGCCCACCTGCCAGCGTTCGCCGTGGTCGGTGGTGACGATGCAGTGGGGACCGCCGAGGTGCAGGTCGATGCTGCCGCCGGGGTCGTTCTCCCGCCGGGGCAGGGCGAACCACAGCACGTCCTGCCCCGGCGAGAGGCGCCGCAGGGTCAGGCCCGAGAGGGCGCGCACCTTGGAAAACCGCCCGTCCGCCCCCACCGTGAGCCGCGCGGGGAGGTCGTGGAGCGTCCCGTTCTGCCGGTAGCGCACCCCCGTCACCCGTTCGCCTTCCTCCAGCAGGCCCTCGACCCGCGCGCCCATGACGACGCGGGCGTGGGGGTACCGCCCCAGCTCCCCGGCGAGGAAGGTCAGGAAACGGGCCTGCGCCATCACGGTGAGGTAGGGATAGGGGGTCCGCAGGCATGAGAAGTCGGCGATGACCTGGGTGCGCGCGGGCGTGATGAAGCGGGCGCGGTGGGCGCGGGTGTGCGCGAGGCGCAGCAGGGGCGCGGCGAGGCCGAGCTGCGCGAGGAGTTCCATGATCGCGGGGTGAAGAGTATCGCCCCGGAAGGAGCGCTCGAAATCGCGGGCCGCCTCCAGCACCGTCACGGGGATGCCCTGGCGCGCGAGGAGCAGGGCCAGGATCATCCCCGCCGGGCCGCCCCCCACGATGCACACGTCTCCCCCACCGAACAGCATGGCGGGCATTCTGGCGGGCGGGAGCGGGCGCGGTTGTGGGGGATGACGCCGGTTTGCCGGTTTCGCGGCTTGCGCCTCCGTTAAGACTGAGGGCCCGGCTGCACTCGCTCGAACGCGCCCGGGTAGGAGGTGACGAGGCCCGCCGCGTCCACGGTGAGCTCCGCCGCGTACCCGCTCTCCAGGTTCTCGTAACGGTAGGTGTGCTCTCCCAACCGGGTGTACCGCTGCCGGACGGCCCGCACCCCCAGCTCCGGCACCCCCACCCACGCGGCGAGGACGACGGCCCCCGACCCCACCGGCAGGTTCAGGCGGCGCAGGGGCAGGGTGTTCGTGAAGGGGGTGGCCTGGATGTCCACGTCCGTGCAGCCTGTCAGCTCGGGGAGGGGCCGCCCGTGGGCATCGCTCCAACCGCCGTCCCAGGCCCGGCGCAACTGGAGGGTGGGGCCGTCCACCACCCGCAGGGTCGTCAGGCGGGGGTGGCCCTCCGGGCTGATCTCCACCACGTAGCCCAGGGTGAAGACCCCGCCGCCCGCCCGCGCGATCACCGTGCCGCGCGCCCGCGACGGCTCGAGCCGCAGGTGCTCCAGGCTCTCCCCGCGCGGGCCCACGCCGCGCCACAGCACGTCCACCCCTTCTGACCCGTCTATTGCCCCGCCGCCTCGGGCTTCTCGCCCCGGAAAGCGTCTCGGCCCGGCACGGGGGTCAGGCGCACGACCTGTCCCGTGCGGGCGCTCTCGTAGATCGCGTCCATGACGCGGTGATCCTGCACGCCCTCCTCGCCGGGGGTCCACGGCGCCCTGCCGTCGCGCACCCGCTGGGCGAAGTGGTCGAACTCCAACCCGAACTGGTCCTCGTCGGGGAGCTTGGGTTGGAAGTCGCCCTGCGGGTCGGAGATCGTCAGGCTCAGGCCCTGGTAGGTGAAGGCGGGGTCCATCAGCACCGTGCCCTCCTCGCCGAGGACGCGCAGGGTGGCCGTCTTGTGGATGCCGTAGCTCGTCAGGCAGTTGGCGACCACTCCGCCGGGAAAGCCCAGCATGAAGCTCACCGACTCCTCGACCTCGCGGAAGCGCTCGTCGCCCTCCGGCTGGTGCAGGGTGGAAAAGACCCACTCGGGCTCGGTGCCGAGGACGAAGCGCACCGTGTTCAGGCTGTAGATACCCACGTCGGGAAGGGGACCGCCACCCGCGAGGTCCAGCCGCATCCGCCACGCCTCCGGGTCGTCCTCCGACTGGCCGTGGACGCTATCGAGGAGCTTGACCTTGCCGAGCCGCCCGCTCTGCACGGCCTCGCGGGCGGCCCAGTGCTGGGGCGTGTACTGGCAACGGTAGGCGGTCATCAGCAGCACACCCCCCGCCCGGCAGGCGTCCACCATCGCCTGCGCCTCCTGTGCGTTGACCGAGAGCGGCTTCTCGCACAGGACGTGCTTGCCCATCCGCGCCGCGCGCTCGGTAAAGTCGCGGTGCAGGCTGTTGGGCAAGACGATGTAGACGGCCTCCACGTCCTCGCGTTCCTTCAGGTCCTCGAAGCGTTCGTAGGTGTACACGTCGTCTTCGGTGAGGTCGAGCGCCCGGGCGTAGGCGCGGCCCTTCTCCTCGTCGTCGGTGACGAGGGCCTTGATCGTCGCGTGCTCGCTCGTGCGCGCGGCGGGGATGAGTTCTTCCACGCTGAGCTGCCCGAGGCCGACGATGGCAAAGCCCACGCGGCGGGCTCCGGATTCGGGAAGGGGCAGGTCCGGTTTCAGGGGCATGGCTGCACCGTAGGCCCGCCGGATGGGTCCTGCCGACCGGGCACGATGAGCGCGCCTTCACCTTTCGGCCTCTCCCGTGCGGTCCGGGCAGAACCGCCCCGACCGTTCCTTCGCCGTGCCGCTCATGCAGGCGACCCTCGGGGAAATCGGGCTCGCCCTCATGGGGGCGCGTGGGCGCCGGGGCTGGCCGTCGCCGACCCGGGCTCGGAGGCGCCCGCCTCCTCCGCGAACGGCGGCGGGCCCTGGGTCTCCAAGGCCGCATCGACCCCGGGGCTACGCCGGGCGAGCTGTGCCTCGACAGGCTGGCGGTGGCGGCGCGGGCCCGCTCGCCGAGCAGGAGGACCGGGCGGCGGGGGGAGGTCCCGGCACCTCGTCCTGGAGCAGACCTGAGCCCAGGCGCCTCCCGGCTTCACCGTCGGTTGACTCACCCCCCTGGGCCGCCGCGCACCCGTTACGGTGGGGCATGACCCCGCTCGACCGCCTCACCCTCCTCGGTATCGGCCTCTACCGGCGGCGGCTCTCGCCCCACAAGGGCTTTCGCTGCGCGCACGCCGCACTCCACGGCGGCGAGTCGTGCTCGGCGGCGGTGGCCCGCATCGTGCGCGAGGACGGGGTGATTGGGGGCCGCGCCCGCGTCGCCGCCCGTTTCGGGACCTGCCGGGCGGCCCACCGCGCCCTGCATTCGGGCTCGCCCCTCGCCCTCGGGACGGACGGGCCGCGCGTGCGGGGGCTGTGCTGCTGCGGGCCGATTCCCATTCCCTTCCGCTGCGGGTAGGGGTTGGTCCGTCGCCGCGCTCTCCCGGAGGCATGTCCACGGGAGCCTGGGCGAGGTGAGATGACCGCGCGGGCCCGGACTCCGGTCCAAAGTGTGGCATGGTGGGCCCGATGTCGTCCGACTCCCTCCACGTCACCCTGCGCGACCGACGACCCGGCGACCTGCCGGTCCTCACCCGCTGGCTCACCGACCCGGGGGCCGAGTGGCGCTGCTGGGACGCGCCGTACTTCCACGCCGACACCACGACGGAAACGATGCAGGCGTACGTCGCCCACCTCGCAGAGACCCCGCCCGACCCCGACGAGCAGGTCATCGACGTGGACGGCGAGTGCGTGGGCATGGTCAACCGCTCGGAGGAACCCCCGGAGGGCGGCGGCTGGTGGGACCTGGGCATCCTGATCTACGACCCCCGGCACTGGGGCGGCGGGGTGGGCACCCGGGCGCTGAGGCGCTGG
Source organism: Deinococcus planocerae (assembly GCF_002869765.1). Lineage (NCBI taxonomy): Bacteria > Thermotogati > Deinococcota > Deinococci > Deinococcales > Deinococcaceae > Deinococcus > Deinococcus planocerae. The sequence goes on from NZ_PNOR01000021.1 coordinate 50,940, forward strand.
GTGGCCGACACCTTCACCTGGACGGACGCGCACGTCGTCACCGTCACGACCTGGAGCGGCAACGAGCGGATGATGGGCGCCGCGCGGCGGGTGGGCTTCCGCGAGTGTCTGCGGGTGCGCGAAGCCCGCGTGGTGAACGGCGAGCGCTTCGACAGCGTGCGCCTCGACCTGTTGCGGCGGGAGTGGGAGGCGGGCGCGGGGCGGTAGGGTAAGGGGGTGAGGGCCCCCCACCTGTCTGCCCCGTCCCGGTCATGAGCCCGCGCCCGTCCAAGTCGCCCAGGCCCAAGGGCCCGCCGCCCCTCAACCCGCCCGGCTTCCTGGCGACCCAGGACCTCAAGGAGCGGGGCTGGACGCCGCGATTGATCGAGAAGTTCCTCGGCGAACACGACGCCAAGCGCGAGAACGGCCTGAAGATGGGCCGCCGCCGTCTCCCACCCGTCAAGCTCTACCGCGAGGAGCGCGTGGTGGAGGCCGAGCGGGACGAGACCTTCCTCGTCGCCCAGGCCCGCGCCGCCGACGCCCGCGAACGGGCCGAGCGCAGGAGGGCGACCCGGCAGGCCGAACGCGCCGCCCTCCTGCAAGCCGCCGCCGCGACCTACGTCCCGGTCGTCCACCCCGGGCCGCTGCGCAAGGGCGCCGTCCGCCTCGCCCGCGAGCCGCACCTCCCCGGGCTGGAGGCCACCCTCACCCACCTGACGGGCGGAATCGAGAAGGTCACGGCAGCGGAGGAAGCGACCCTGCGCGCCCTGCTCATGGATCGCTTACACGCCTCACTCGCCGCCACCTACCCGTGGTACCCGGCCCCCGACGCCGCGAAGGTCAGGAAAACGGCCAGCCGCGAGGCGAGACCCAGCGACTGGCGGGAGTGGGAGTGGGACTGAAGGAGCTTTCAGCTCTCAGCCGCCAGACCCAAGCAGCGAGGGCGCCCCAGTGAAATGAGGCGCCCTGCTGACGGCTGACCGCTTACTGAAGCAGCTCAACCGCCTTCTTGAGGATCGCGTCGCCCTGCGTGTCCACCACGGCCTCGCCCTGGGTGGTCGAGCGGGTGGGGCGCTTGACCTCGGCGGTGTAGGTGAACTTGCCGTCCTTGTCGGCGGTGACGGTCACGGGCTTGCCGTCCACGGTGACCGTGAGCTTCGCGTTCGCCGTGAGGCCGCTGCCGCTGAAGTTCAGGGGCGTGGTGTAGCGGGTGTCGGTGATCACCGTGTCGGGCGTGATGCCCTTCTTGTGGATCTGGCGGCCCGAGGGGGTCAGCCACTCGCTGTTGACGATGGCGACCTTGCCGCCGTCCGCCGTCTCGAAGGGAAGCTGCGCCACGCCCTTGCCGAAGGTCTGCTCGCCGACGACGGTCGCGCGCTTCACGTCCTGGAGCGCGCCCGCCACGACCTCACTCGCGCTGGCGCTGTTCTTGTTCACGAGCACGACGAGCTTGCCCGTGTAGTCGCCCGCCTGACGGGTCGCGCGGCCATACACCTCGGTGCGCCCGCTGCGGTCGCGCAGGCTGACGATGTTGCCGCTTCCCAGGAACTGGTCGGCCACGTCCACGCCCGCGTTGAGCAGCCCGCCGCCGTTGTCACGCAGGTCGAGGATCAGCTTTTGCACGCCGCGGCGCTTCATGTCGGCGACTGCCGCGCGGAACTGTTCGCTCGCCTTCTCGTTGTAGAAGGTGTTCAGGCCGATGTAGCCGATGCCCCCCGGCAGCACCGTCTGCTCCACGCTGACGACGGTCACGGGCTGGCGCTCCATCCTCACCGTGTAGGGCTTGCCGTTCCGGGCGAAGGTCACCGCCACATTCGTGCCCCGCTGGCCGCGCACGAGCCGCACGATCTCGTTGAGCTTGCTCGTCAGGACTTCCGTGTCGCCGATCTTCACGAACACGTCGCCGATCTGCACTCCGGCGTTCGCGGCGGCCCCGCCCTTGAACACGTTGTCCACCTTGCCGCCCGTGCCGTCGGGGTTGGCGCCGACCAGCGTCACGCCGATGCCGTAGAACTCCCCGGCCAGGTTTTGCGCGTCGATGGCGTTGTCGGCGGGCTCCGAGTAGTAGGTGAACTCGTCGTCGAGGCTGCCGAGCGCCCCGTTGATCGCCCCGCGCAGCACCTTCTCGTCATCCACCTTGTAGAGGTAGAAGCGGTCGAGGCTGCCCAGAACCTGAAGCAGCGACTGGCCCGTCTTGGACCGGGTGAGTTCCGATTCGGAGTACCCGCCGAGCTGGGCGTACCCCACGGCGGCGGTGGCGGCGAGCGCTCCCGCCACGAGCGTCATGCGTTTGCGGTTCACGCGTTCAGGATAGGGCGGTGGGGTGAAGGCCGTTTGAGTCCCCTGTCACCAGCCTCGCCCCCCCTCGGTGGGGGCCTTCGTCATGAGGGGGTCTTCACGGTTTCCTGAAGACGCTGGGCTATCCTGGGCCGCGAGCATGACGCGACCGTTTCCTCCGCTCCGCCGCGCTGCCTTCTCCGGAGGGCGGGCATGATCGAGTTCCGCCACGTGACGCTGGAGTACCCCGTGACCCGCACCCTCGCGCTCGACGACCTCACCATGACGGTGGGCAAGGGCGAGTTCGTGTACCTCGTGGGCCACTCGGGGGCAGGCAAGAGCAGCTTCATGAATCTGGTGCTCAAGCGCGCGCTGCCCACCCGTGGAGAAATCCGCGTCGTCGGCGAGCCCCTGGCGCGCTACCGGGGCCGCCGCACCGCCCTGCTGCGCCGCCGCATCGGCACCGTCTTTCAGGAAAACCTCTTGCTGGAGCACCTCAACACCCAGGACAACGTGGCCTTCACCCTGCGCGTGACGGGCGTGCCGCAGCGCGAGTGGGCGCCCCGGGTGAACGCGGCCCTGCGGATCGTGGGCCTGGAGCACAAGAAGCACGCCCTGCCCGTCCAGCTCTCCCAGGGCGAGCAGCAGCGCGTCGCCATCGCCCGCGCCATCGTGAGCGACCCGCCCCTCCTGCTCGCCGACGAGCCCACCGGCAACCTCGACCCCGAGAACGGGCGCGAGGTCCTCAAGGTCCTCCAGAACGTCAATCTGCGGGGGACGACCGTCATCGTCGCCACGCACGCCCGCGAACTCGTGGAGACCTTCCGGCACCGGACGCTGACCCTGCGAAAAGGGAAGCTGGTGCGGGACGATCCGTACGGGGGGTACGCGCTGTGAGGACGCTGGGCGTGCAGAAAGCGGAAGGCAGAAGGCGGAAGGCCGGAGAAGCCTTAGCCATCTGCCTTCTGCCATCTGCCATCCGCCACGCCGGAGGCGCCCCATGACCTACCACCTCCGCCAGGCCCTCCTCGCCATGCGGGGCAACCTCACGGCCACCTTCGCCACGCTGATGACGATGACCCTCACCCTGTTGATGCTGGGCTTCGTCCTCCTGCTCACGCTGAACGTGAACCGGACGCTCGCGCAGCTCGAATCGCAGGTCGAGGTGGCGGCCTTCCTGCGCGAGGGGGCAGACGGGCCGCTGCTGCTGACCCAGGTGCGGGCGCTGCCCCAGGTGCGCGAGGCGACGCTCGTGACGAGCGAACAGGTCCTCGACGAGATGACGCGCGACTACCCCTACGCGCGCGACGCCGCCGAACTCGCCGGGAACCCCTTTCCCGACACGCTGCGGATGCGGGTCTCGCGGGTGGAGGACTCGCGCGCCGTCGCCCGGGCGGTGGGGACCCTCGCCGGGGTGGAGGACGTGGAGTACGGCGCCGGGTACGTGGACCAGACGGTGCGGACCTTGACCGCCGTGCGCGGGGCGGGGTACGCGCTCGTGGGCCTCTTGCTGCTCGGGACCCTGTTCAACATCCTCAACGCCGTGCGGGTCGCCATGTACGCGCGGCGGCAGGAGATCAGCGTGATGCGGCTGCTCGGCGCGACGCGGGGCTTCATCCGGATGCCACACGTCATCGAGGGGCTGATCCTGGGCGTGACGGCGGCGGCGCTCGCCCTGGCGCTGCTGACCCCGATGTACCTCGAACTCGCCGGGCGGGTGCAGGTGTTCGCGCCCGTGTTCCCGGTCGTGCGGGACCTGCCCACCCTGCTCCCTATCCTGGCGGCGGTGGGGGGGCTGGGCGTCGTGATCGGCTTTTTCGGCAGCCTCTTCGCGTCGCGCCGCTACCTGCGGGAACTCGAATGAGACCCCGCTGGGCCTTGCCCACGCTCCTCTCGGCGGCGCTCCTCGCGGGCGCGCAGACGACGAGCGAGCGGCTGGAGAGCTTGCAGCGGCAGTTGCAACAGCAGCGGCGGCTGGGTGCGGGGCAGCGGGAGGAACTCGAACGCCTGCGCGCGAACATCCAGAACCTGACGGCCCAGCAGCGGCAGACCCTGACCCGGCTCGACACGCTGGCGGAAAGCGTCGCCGACCTGGAAAACCAGACCGCCGTCCTGGCCGCCCGGGTGGCCCTCGCCGAGCGGCAGCTCGCGGACACGACGGCCCAGCGGGGGCTCACCGAGAGGCGGGTGGTCCGGCTTCAGGGGGACGTGCGCGAACTGCTCGACGCGCTCTACCGCGAACGCAGCGGGCGGTATCTCCAGCTCCTGTCGCAGTCGGCCAACCTCTCGGACCTCTTGATCCGGCTGCGGTACGCCAACCTCGCCGGGCAACACAACATCGAGGTGATCGAGACGCTGCGGGGCGCGGTGCAGACGCTCACGGCGCAGCAGGCGCAGGAGCGGCAGCAGGCGGCCACCCTCCAGGGGCTGCAAACCCGGCGCCTCGCCCGCCTGGAAGACCTGCGCGACCGCCGCGCCGAGCAGCAGACCCTCCTCGCCTCCCTGCGCCGCAGCGAGCAGGGCCAGCGCACCCTCGCCGCGCAGACGCAGGCCGAGCAGGCCCTCACGGCCCGGACCATCGACGGCCTCGTGGGCGCCGTGGTGAGGGAGCGCGCCCGGTTGGAGGCCGAACGCCGCCGCCGCCTGGAGGAGGAGCGCCAACGCCGCGAGGCCGAGCTGCGCCGCATCCGGGAAGCCCAGGAGCGCGCCCGGCAGGAGGCCCTGCGGCTGGCCCGGGTGCGCGCCGAGCAGGAACGTCAGGCCCGCCTCGCCCGCGAACGCGCCCGCGCAGAGGCCGAGGCCCGTGCCCGCGCTCAGGCGGAGGCACGCGCCCAGGCAGCGCGTGAAGCCGCCCTCGCCGCCCAGCGCCAGCGGGAAGCGCAACTGCGCAGCGAGCGGGAAGCCCTCGCCCAGCGGCAGGATCAGGTGCAGCAGGAAGCGGCGCAGGTCGAGCGGCAACTCGCGCCCCTGCCCAGCGTCAGCGGCCCGGTCGGCTTTCCCCTTCCCGGCGGCAGCGTCACCCAGCCCTACGGGGCGAACGGGGCGCAGTGGGTGGTCCTCGGCGCCCCGGACGGCACCCCCGCCGTCGCCGCGCTCGACGGCAACGTGATCGCCACGACCTATTACGCCAGCCTGGGGTGGGTCGTCCTGCTCGACCACGGCCCCACCGTCACCGCTTACTTCGGCCTGCAAGACGCGCGGGTCGGTGTGGGGGAGCGGGTCGCCCGCGGCACCCCCCTCGGCTCGGTGGGCGGCAGCCCCATCTTCGGGCCGGGGCGGATGGCCTTTCAGGTCAACAGCGTAAGTGGGGGGGCAAGGAGGCCGGTGGCGCCGCCGTTTTGAGGGGAGGGCGCAAGGACCGTCTTCGTTCGTTCAAGCCTACGACCAAGCAAGGCTTTCAAGACGACCGCCAGTCGTCAGCCAATGGCTAAAGGCTGCTTGCGCCTGCTCACGCGTTACCGTTTCATCCCAACGCCGGGTGAAAACCTCTGTGCCATCATCGAAAATGACCTCATCGGCGTCGGAAGTCCCAAGAGCCGAGTCGGTTGCATAATGCTCTCTGTGTTTATCGAGTCGTACCAACGCCCGGTCGCCACTAAACCAAACCATGAAGAAGCTAAGACTCAAACGCCCTTTGACACGATTGAAAGCGTAAAAAGTGGGTGGGTCGCCCACCGGTTGAATAGCTTCAAGAACTTCCGCCTCACTCTCGAAGCTGAGGTTTTCAAGCCTACGGCCTGATGTAAAGCGGATGATCTCGACTTCAAACACCCGGCCACCATACCCCCTTGCTCCTCCCCCTCCTCTCTGATACTCTCCTTCGGTGCGCTTCCGGTTGGCTGCTGCGGGCGCATGATCCCCGCGACCTAGGCGGGAGACCACCCTCACCACCCCCAACCCGAGGTACTTCCCAACATGGTCAAGATTCGCCTGTCCCGCTTCGGCTCCACCCACAACCCCCACTACCGCATCGTGGTCGCGGACGCCCGCCGTCCCCGCGACGGTGGCTACATCGAGAGCCTGGGCCATTACGACCCCCGCAAGAAGACCGAGACCTACCTGAAGATTGATGCCGAGCGCGCGGCCTACTGGCTCGCCCAGGGCGCCCAGCCCACCCAGACCGCCCGCCGCCTGCTCAAGTCGCAGGGCGTTAAGCTCGGCTGAGGCGAACAAGAACACGAGGAAGGGGCTCCTGTGGGGGCCTCTTTTTTGGTGAGTGGTCAGTGGGAAGTGGTGAGTGGAGAACAGCAAAGCAGGAGCCTGAGCTTCAGGCTCCCGCTCCCACTGACCTCTTCCCACTCACCCTCTACAATGCGCCCCATGAAGACCGACCCCGTGGAATTGACGCTCTTTCTGGCGCAGAGCGTGGTGGACCAGCCCTCGCTGGTGCGCGCCTCCAAACGCGGGCCGACCGTGGTCGTGCGCGTCGGACCCGGCGAGGAGGGGCGATTGATCGGGCGGCAGGGGCGCGTGATCCAGGCCATCCGGACCCTCGTGCGCGCGGCGAGCGATCCCCGCGAGCGCGTGAACGTGGACCTCGACGCGCCGCGCAAGTCGTGAAGGGTGGGGCATGACGGCACCCGGGGACACGACGCGGCTGGGGTACTTCCTGGGCCCTCACGGCGTGCAGGGCGGGGTGAAGGTATACGTGCTCGGCGACCCCGCGCACCTTTTGAGCCTGCCGCGCGTGTGGGTGGAGGGCCGGGGCTGGCTGCGGGTGCGCCGCGCCGAGTCCGTGCCGCCCGGCGTGGCCCTGCACCTCGCCGGAATCACCACGCGCGAGGGGGCGGAGACGCTGCGGGACCTCAACGTCTTCGCCGCCGACGCCGACCTGCCCGAGCTGGAGGAGGGGAGCTACTACTACCACGAGCTGCGCGGCCTGCCCGTGCTGGGGGCGGACGGAACGCGGCTCGGCGAGGTGCGGGACGTGCTCGACGGCGGGCACCAGGACCTCCTCGTCGTCACCCACCCGGGCGGGGAGGACTTCGTGCCCTTGCAGGCGCCCTACGTGGTCGTGCAGCCGGGAGAGACGGGGAGGCCCGCCACCATCGCCCTCACCGAAGATGCGCCGGGGGGCTTGCTCGGGGAGGGGGCGGAGGAGGCGCGTTGACCCTCTGCCGTTTCCCGTCATGCTGACCTTCTCCTTCCTCACCCTCTTTCCCGAACTCCTCGCGCCCTTCGCCTCGGAGGCCATTCTGGGCAAGGCGGCGGCGCGGGGGCTGGTTCACGTCAACCTCGTCAACATGCGGAATTTTGCGGGAAACAGGCACGCGAAGGTGGACGACACGCCCTACGGCGGCGGCGCGGGCATGGTGATCCGGGTGGACGTGGCCGAGCGGGCGCTCTCCAGCCTCCCCCCCGCCGACGAGGTGATCCTCTTCACGCCCGCCGGGGAGCCCTTCACCCAGCGCACGGCGGAGGAGTTGTCCACGAAGACGCACCTCGCCTTCCTGTGCGGGCGATACGAGGGCTTCGACGCGCGGGTGGAGGGGCTCGTCACGCGGGAGCTGAGCGTCGGCGACTTCGTGACCATGGGGGGCGAGGCGGCGGCGGCCTGCGTGCTGGAGGCGGTCGCGCGGCTCGTGCCCGGCGTGCTCGGCGACGAGGACTCGCACCGGGCGGACTCCTTCTCGAGCGGGCTGCTCGACTACCCGGAGTACACCCGGCCCCCCGAGTGGCGCGGCCAGGGCGTGCCGGAGGTCCTCAGGAGCGGAAATCACGGCGCGGTGGCCGAGTGGCGGCGGCAGCAGGCCCTCGCGCGGACGCTGATGCGGCGGCCCGACCTCCTCGCAGGCGCGGGGCTGACCCCGCAGGACAGCGCCCACCTCCTCGCGCTGGGGGTGACGCCGGAGCAACTGGCGGGGTGGGGGGCGCCCCCGCCGCCCGAGCCGAAACGCAGACGCAGGCCCCGCCCTCCGGCGCTTCCCGGGACGGAGGGGTGAGGGTGGCCCTGCCGCCCGGCTTTCATGACCGCAGAAGTCAGAAAGCTCGCTTATAGCCGCGCTTGTGTGATCCCCGCCCAGGTCAGCCTCCCGGGATGAGCGCAGGATGGGCAGCGAGATGCAGGTGCCCCTTTTCCCCCTTCCCAACCTGGTCCTGTTTCCGGGACAGGTGTTGCCGCTGTACGTGTTCGAGCCCCGCTACCGGGAGCTGCTCGGGCGCGTGCTGGAGAGTGGGGAGCCCTTCGGCATCGTCCGCATCCGCTGGTCGAGCGAGGAGTCGCCCCTGCCCTTCCATGAGCGGGTCTCGCGGGTGGGGACCCTGGCGCACGTCACCCGCGCCCAGCGCCACGAGGACGGCACGAGCAGCATCCTCGTCGTGGGCGGCGAGCGCTTCAGCGTGCAGGACTTCGACCTGTCGCACACCTACCTCAGCGCCGACGTGGCCGTGTCCCCCCTGGAGCCAGGCCCCCTGGAGGAGTCCGCCGTGGACGCCCTCGCCCGGCACCTGCTCTCGGGCGTGGTGCGCCTGCACCCGGGCAGCGCCGAGGCGATCTTGGAAAACGCCCCCCAGGCTCCCCTCCTGATCGCCAGTTTCGCCGCCGCCCTGCTGCCCCTCACCCCCGAGCAGCGGGAGGAAGCGCTGGACGCCCCGACCCTGTTCGACCGCCTGGAGGCGCTGCTGGGCTCCCTGCCGCTGGAGGCGCGGGAATTGAACTAGGGCGGGAGGCCGGGCACGGCCACACGAAAACGCCACCCGGTAGAGTGAGCGGGCCGTCCCAGTTCGCCCCCCTCACCCCCGAGGTCTCGCCATGAACGTTCTGCTTCCCGGTCTCGCCGCCCTGCTCCTCGCCTCGCAGGCCGCCGACACCCGCGTCACCGTCCCCGGCACGGGCGTGAGCCTCGCCCTCCCGGCGGGATTCGTGCCCATGCCCGCCGATGTGATCGCCCTCAAGTATTCGCGCGGGGGCACTCCCCCGGCTTCCGTCTACTCCACCCCCGGCCCGAGCTGGGCGGTCAACATCGCCTTCGCCCTGCGGGACGTCGAGTTGCCACCCGGCGATCTGGCGCCCGTGCAGGCGGTGCTGGAGCGCTCGGTGCAGGGAACGCCGGGCTTCCGCTGGGTGGGGCGCGGGATCGAACGCGTGGGAAACCGGGACTGGATCGTCCTGCGCTTCTGGGTGGACGGCCTGGACCAGCCGATCTACAATCACCTGCGGGCGACCCGAGAGGGGAAGGGGACGCTCCTCGTCACCGCCAACGTGACCAAGGCGCTCTATCCCAGGTACGCGTCCCAGCTCGACGCGGCGATGAAGAGCCTGAAGTAACGCCCGCTAGAACACCACCGTCTTGTTCCCGTGCACCAGCACCCGGTCCTCCACGTGGGCCTTCACCGCGCGGGCGAGGACCTGCCGTTCCACGTCGCGGCCCAGGCGCATCAGCGTGTCGGGCGTCTCACGGTGGGTCACGGGAATCACGTCCTGGGCGATGATCGGCCCGGCGTCGAGTTCTTCCGTCACGTAGTGGCTCGTCGCGCCGATGAGCTTGACGCCCCGGTTGAAGGCCGCCCGGTACGGGTTGGCGCCGATGAAGGCGGGCAGGAAGGAGTGGTGGATGTTGATAACGGGCCGCCCGAAGCCGCTCAGAAAGTCGCCCGAGAGAATCTGCATGTAGCGGGCGAGGACGGCGAAGTCGGCGTCGGCCTCCCGCATCAGCCGCACTTGCTCGGCCTCGGCCTCCGCCTTGTTTTCCTTCGTCACGGGCACGACGTGGAAGGGGATGCCGAACATCTCCGCGTCCCGCCGCAACTCCTCGTGGTTGGAGATGATCAGGGGAATCTCCACGTTCAACTCGCCCCGCCGCTTGCGCCACAGCAGGTCGAGGAAGCAGTGGTCGTACTTGCTCACCAGGATCGCCATGCGTTTGGGCTGGGTGGTGTAGCTCAGCCGCCAGTCCATGCCGAAGGGCTCGGCGACGACGATGGAAAAAGCCCGCTCGAAGGGCCCGCGCGCGAGGTCGAGGCCGTCGAGGTGAAACTCCATCCGCATGAAGAAGGTGCCGCCCGCGGGATCGGTGGAGTGCTGGTCGGAGTGGATGATGTTCGCCCCATGGTTGTGGAGGAACTGCGAGACGGCGGCCACGATGCCCCCCCGGTCCGGGCAGGTGATGGTCAGGGTGGCGGTGTTCAGCGGGTCGAGCCCCGGGGGGCTGGGCTTGTGGGAGTCGGACGTGGCCGTCATGTCGGGGCCAGGATACCGGGCGGCTTCGGTGGTACGCTCGGGCGCGTGCAGACCAATCCAGCGGGCCCCCTCAAGTACGACCCCGAGCGTCACGCCGCCCTGCTCGCCGACTACTGCCTGACGGCGGGCGTGGGCGAACGGCTGCTCGTCGCGGGCGGCACCGAGGCCGTCCCCCTCGTGCGGGAGGTGACGCGGGCCCTCCTGAGACGCGGCGCCCGTCCGGTGGTCCGGCTCGACTACCCCGGCCAGGACGACGACTTCGCGGCCTTCGGGCAAGGCGACGTGCTCGACTCTGCCCACCCCGCCGACCTCGCGGACGTGGAGGCGCTCGACGGCAGCCTGCGGATTCTGACCCCCGAGCCGGACACGGACGGGAACGCCGCCGGGCTCGCCCGCCTGACCGCCGCCCGCGCGCCCATTGCCGCCGCCCGGTCGAGGAAGAAGTGGAGCCTCACCCTCTACCCCACCGCCCACGCCGCCGCCCAGGCAGGGATGACGGAAGACGAATTCGGCGCCTTCGTCATGCGCGCGATGTTCCTCGACCGCCCCGACCCGGTGGCCGCCTGGGGCGAGGTACGCGAGCGGCAGGCGAAATTGATCGAGCGCCTGACCCGCGCCGACCGCGTGCGGATCGAGGCGCCCGGCACCGACCTCACCCTGCGAGTCGGCGGGAGGACCTGGGCGAACAGCGACGGCAAACGCAACATGCCGAGCGGCGAGGTCTTCACCGGGCCGCTGGAGGACAGCGCCGAGGGCGTGGTGACCTTCACCGTCCCGGCGGGGTACAGCGGGCGGATGGTGCGCGGGGCCCGGCTCGTCTTCCGGGCGGGCGAGGTCGTGGAGGCGAGCGCCGAGGAGGGTGAGGACGTGCTGCACGCGGCCCTCGCCACCGACCCCGGCGCGCGGCGGCTCGGGGAACTCGGCATCGGCACGAACGAGGGCATCCAGACGCCGACCGGCAACATCCTCTTCGACGAGAAGATCGGCGGCACCGTCCACCTCGCCCTGGGCCGCTCCTACCCGGAGACGGGCGGGGTGAACGGGAGCGCGATCCACTGGGACCTGATCACCGACCTGCGGGCGGGCGGGCGGTTGAGCGTGGACGGGGAAGTGCTTCAGGAGGAAGGGCAGTTCTTCGAGTGAGGCTGCTCATTCCCTCCACCCCCTTTGCCCCGCCGCGAAACGCCAACGAACGTCTCCTGACTCTCCAAGCCAGCGGGTGAGCCTTCACTGAGGTGACCGGACGCCCGCATGAGTCGGTGGCCGCCGGGCCTTGCCTGCCGCGCGAGGGGTCCGACCGTACCGGGCCGGGAGAGCCCTCCCAGACGAAGGCTGCCTCTTCGGTCAAAAGGTGAAGACTCTGTTGTTTATCGAGCTCGAACCAGAGTGTGGGACCGATTGCAATCCGCCTGTGGATATCTAGACAATTGGGCCCACAGCGGGGAATGAGAGACCTGAATTATCTATGAAGAAGGTCGCACTCCGGTTAACATCAAACATCTCATTAAGAGTGGGGAGGCGATGAAGGCCCTTCTGTATCCCGGTCACCTGGGAGGGCCAGAGCGAGTGGTGAGACCGACCCCCAGGAGGAGGCGCGATGCGTCGAACAGTTGGTGGGTTTTTATTGGCTCTGAGTCTCGCGGCCTGTTCCCAGTCGCCCACGCCCACGGAGGGGGTGGGTGCCCGTTCGCCGGGGCAGATGGGCGGTCCGTCTCTCGGGGCGCTCGACGTGGTGACGCCCGTCCAGGGAACCAACGACCTCGTGGTCGGGGGCAAGGTGTCCAAGGTGCCGGGGGCGACTGGCAATCCGTCTTTCTATCTGGTGGCGACGAGCAACGACGGCCAGAACGGCTGCAACGCGACGGGGAACGAGAGGGCGACGGTCACCCTGACCTCCAACGACCCTTCCAAGATTCCCAACCCCTCCGGAACGTTCCGGGTCGGGGGCTGCGGGACGGACAACAGGGTCACCATTCCCTACACCGTGTCGCCCACCGCGACCGCCGGTGAGGTGACGATGACGGCCAGCGTCGTGCCCGGAACGGGCCGGGGCGGAACGTACACCCCCGGCAGTTTCGTCGTCAGCATCACCATTCCGAAGCCCAGCGACACCACCGCGCCCGTCGTCACACCGACGGTGACGGGAACGGCGGGGCAAAACGGCTGGTACACGGGCAACGTGTCTGTGAAGTGGAACGTGACCGACGGCGAGAGTGCGATCACCACGCCGGAGTGCGCGACCACCGTGATCGACACCGACACGGGAGGCATGAAGGTCTCCTGCACGGCGACGAGCGCCGGGGGCACCACCACCGAGTCCGTCACCGTCAAGCGCGACGCCACCGCGCCCGTCATCAGCGGTGAGGACGTGGTGGACGAGAAGTGGCGCAACGCCAGCCTCTCCTCCGGCGAATTCACCGCCTCCGACGCCACCTCGGGCCTGAGCGGCGCCAGCCCGGCCAAGTTCACCCTGACGGCCAGCGCGGAGTCGGCGGCCACGTCCACCCCCACGGTGGTGAGCCAGACCGTGACCGATCAGGCGGGGAACTCGGCCAGCCGCACCCTGTCCGCGTTGATCGACAAGACCAAACCCACCGCCAGCGTCACGCCGGGCGGCAAGCTCGGGCTGAACGACTGGTACGTCGGCGACGTGACGTTCGCGGCGAGCGGCACCGACGCCCTGAGCGGCGGCGTGACCTGCTCCCAGCCCGCCACTCTTGCGAGTGACAGCGCAGGTCACACGGCGGCCACGATCTGCACCGACGCGGCGGGCAATTCCGCGACCGGCTCCGCGACGGTCAAGCGGGACGCGACCGCGCCGGGTCCCCTGACCCTGACGGCGAGCGGCCCCCAGGGCCAGGACGGCTGGTACGTCGGCGACGTGACGTTCGCGGCGAGCGGCACCGACGCCCTGAGCGCCGTGACGTGCACCCCGCCCGCCTCCCTGACCGGCGACGACGCGGGCCACACGGCGAGCACGACCTGCACGGACGCGGCGGGCAACTCCGCGACGAAAGAACTCGTCGTCAAGCGCGACGCCACCGCCCCCACCGCGGCCATCACGCCGGGCGGCACTCAGGTTGGCGGCTGGTACAACACCGACGTGACCTTCGCGGCGAGCGGGACCGACACCCTGAGCGGCGGCGTGACCTGCACGGCCATCCCGGCCCTGACCGTCGACAGCTCGGGAACCACCGTGAGCACCACCTGCACGGACGCCGCAGGCAACCGCAAGGGGGCCGAGCTGACCGTGAGGCGTGACGCGACCGCGCCGGTCATCAGCGGGGAGAACGTGGCGGACGACGCCTGGCGTAACTCCGACCTGAGCCGCACCTTCACGGCGGGCGACGGCGGCTCGGGCCTCGCCGACGGCGCCGACGCCAGCTTCACCCTCACCGCGAGCGCCGAGTCGGCCAGCCCCAGTGCCCCGACCCTCGTGAGCCGCGTGGTGCGGGACAACGCGGGCAATGCGGCCACGCGCACGCTCTCCGCCCTGATCGACACCACCGCCCCCACGGCGGGCATCACGCCGAGCGGCACGCTGGTGAACGGCTGGTACAACACCGACGTGACTTTCGCCGCAAGCGGCACCGACACCCTGAGCGGCGGCGTGACCTGCACGGCCATTGCGGCCCTCACGACCGACTCCGCCGCGACCACCGTCAAGACCACCTGCACCGACGCGGCGGGCAACCGCAAGGATGCCGAACTTGGCGTCAGGCGCGACACGGGAGCGCCCACGGCGGGCATCACGCCGAGCGGCACTCAGGTTGGCGGCTGGTACAACACCGACGTGACCTTCGCCGCGGGCGGCACCGACACCCTGAGTGGCGGCGTGACCTGCACGGCCATTGCGGCCCTGACTTCCGACACCGCCGGAAGCACCGTCAAGACGACCTGCACCGACACGGCGGGGAACCGGGCCGACGCCACGCTGAGCCTGAGGCGTGACGCCACGGCGCCGACCATCACGGGCACGTTCGCCAGCCCGGTGCTCGCTACCTCGGGCGCCGGGGCCACCCTGGACAGCAGCCCGCTGAAGGTCGCCGACGCGTTGAGCGGCCTCAAGGGCGGCGTCACCTGCTCGCAGACCAGCCTGCCCTTCGGCACGACCCCGGTGACGTGCCGCGCCGAGGATCAGGCGGGCAACCTCGCCTCGGTCACGAACAGTGTCACGGTCACCCTCGGCAACATCTACACGAACGCCTACAACCTGCTCGCCCCGCTGAAGAACACGCCCGGCGACCTGAGCCTCGTCAAGCTCGGCTCCACGGTGCCCGTCAAGATCACGGCCCCGAACTACGCGGGCGGCGCGGCGACCGACCTCGCCTCCGACCTCAAGATGACGGTGGTCTACCGGAACGTCGGGACCTCCGACCAGACCTTCGAGGTGACGGACTTCAGCGCCGCAGGCTCGACGGTCTGGCGTTACGACGCTGCCACCAACCAGTACGTCTTCAACCTGAGCACCAGGACGAACTTCAACGTGGGTGAGTACGACCTGACGATCACCTACAAGGGTGTCACGCTCGCCAAAGGAGCGTTCAACATCAAGAGGTGACCGTCTGAGCCGAACACCTGACGAGGGCGACCTGGGAATTCCACCCGGTCGCCCTCGCTCCTTTCGTCCGAATTGCCGCCGCATCCCCCGCTACCCGATCACCCTGCGCACCGCCTCCCTCCACCCCGGCGGGTACATCACCGCGAACTCCCCCTGGTGGTCGGCCCAGACGCGGTTGAAATCGGCGTAGTTCATCAGGACGTAGCCCAGCAGGGGGTCCATCAGGTACACCTGCCCGCGGGCGTCGTCGTACCCGGTCACCACCCGCCAGTGGGGGATGACCTGCGTCGGGGTGACGTGCGATTGCAGGGCGATGAGGGGCAGTCGGGCGCGAATCGCGGCACGCACAGTTTCAAGCGATCCGCCGCGGTACAGCCGGGCTTCCAGGCCCACCCTCGGCGCGAAGTCCACGATGGCCTGCGCCGTCATGTAGGACCGCTCGGTGGGGCGGGTCAGGCGGCTCACGTCCGCGAGGCTGGCATTGATCCCGAAGTACCCCAGCACCTGCGTGATGCTCGCCGGGCCGCAGGCGTTGTAGGTCTGGTGGACGAGCGGCATCCCGGAGAGGACGTATCCCGCCGGGGCCTGGGACGAGGCTGCCCCGGCGCCGCCGAGCAGGGAGGCGAGAAGGAGAGGAAGCAGGAAGCGCACGGGCGCAGCATGGCCCAGCCCCTCTGACTGAACCCTCACCCGCCTCAGCCGACCGGCCCGGCCTCCTCCTCCAGCGGCGCGAACAGCCGCTCCAGGTCGCCCGTCGTGAGTTGGGTGGCGCTCGTGAGCCCGCCGTCGAGCACGCCCTGAGCCAGCGCCGCTTTCCTGTGTTGGAGGTCGAGAATCCGCTCCTCCACGCTGCCCGCCGCAATCAGCTTGTAGACGAAGACGGGTTTGTCCTGCCCGATGCGGTAGGCGCGGTCGGTGGCCTGATTCTCGGCGGCGGGGTTCCACCACGGGTCGAGGTGAATCACGGTGTCGGCGGCGGTGAGGTTCAGGCCCACACCCCCCGCCTTGAGGCTGATCAGGAAGACGGGCACCTCACCCCGCTGGAAGCGCTCGATCTGGGCCGCCCGGTTCTTCGTCTGCCCCGTCAACTTCGCGTACCCGATGCCGAGGCCAGTCAGCGTGTCCTCCAGCAAGCCGAGCAGCGTGGCGAACTGGGAGAAGATCAGGACGCGGCGCCCCTCCTCGACCATCTGGGGCAGGTTCCCCGTCAGCCAGTCGAGCTTGGCGCTGCCCCGGACCTTGCGGGCGGTCTCCAGCCTCACCAGCCGGGGGTCGGTCGCGGCCTGCCGCAGCTTGAGCAGCGCGTCGAGGATGGCGACGGTGGAGCGGGCCAGCCCCCGGGCGTCCAGTTCCTCGCGCACCCGTTCGAGCATGGTGACCCGCACCGTCTCGTAGAGGTCGCGCTGGTCGCCGTCGAGGGTCACGCGTACGGGAATCTCGGTCTTGGGCGGAAGCTCGTGCGCCACGTCCCGCTTCTCGCGCCGCAGGATGAAAGGCTTCACCCGGGCGGCGAGGGCGGCCTGCCGCGCCCGGTCCCCCTGCTTCTCGACCGGGGTGCGGTACAGCTCGCGGAAGGTCTTCTCGTCGTAGAGGAGCCCCGGCGTCAGGAAGTTGAACTGCGACCACAGCTCGCCGAGGTGGTTTTCCAGCGGTGTGCCGGTGAGGGCGAGGCGGTGGCGGGCTTTGAGCGCCCCGGCGGCCTTCGCGGCGGCGCTCCTGGGATTCTTGATGTTCTGCGCCTCGTCGAGGACGAGCAGGTGGAAGTCGTGCTCCCGCAGGGCGTCAACGTCGCGCGGGAGCAGGGGGTAGGTGCTGAGTACGAGGTCGTGGTCGGGGACCCGGGCGAAGTCCTCTTTCCGGTTCGGACCGTGCAGGGTGAGCACCTTGAGCCCCGGCGTGAAGCGGGCCGCCTCCGCGCGCCAGTTGCCGAGAACGCTGGTGGGCGCGATGACGAGGCTGGGACGGTCGGCACGGCCCGAGACCTTCTCGGTCTGGAGGTGGGCGAGGGTCTGGAGGGTGTTATGGGTGACGATGTACTCCTCCGTCACGTAGAGGTGATCGGGCGCGGCGACGGCGATGCACTGCGCCTCTTTGACGCCGACGAACTCGATCCGGCGAATCCCTCTTGTGGGCGGGTATTTGGTCGGGCGGCGGTAGGCGGCCAGCTTCTCGGGCAGGCGGAACGGGTCGAGGTGCGGCGGCAGTTTGAGGGTGACGCGCCAGGCCAGACCTTCACGTCGCTCTCCCCGATAGGTAGGGGTGGTCCGTTTCCGCCGGATGCGGGCCGTGCCTCCCAGGGATTGCGTCAACTCGACCACGCCTCGCGCCAGAGCCTCGGAAACGCTGGTGTACTCGACCACCACGCCCGCGTGGCCGTCGGTGTCCAGAAGTCCTTGCAGGAGGGCGAGGCGTTGGTCCACGCTCCCCAGGAGGTAGGGGGTGGGGATGAACTTTTCGCGGCTCCCGAGGCCGTGCAAGCCGAGAGCCCGGAGGGCGTCCTTAAGGGGATTGGGCGTCCAACGTCCTTCTGTCACCAGACGGTCGGTGCTGACCTTGTGACTCAGCCGTTCAACCGGACGGGCGGAAACACCCTGCGGGAGGGACAGCGACCCAACCAACTCATCTTCGGAGGAAACTTCAACGCTGTACCTCAAACAACCATCCCCTAGCAGCGCCCCCAGGGTGTATGGGCCGACAGGCAAGTCGCGCTCCGCGAAGCGCACGGGCTCCACCATCGGGACGTAGTGCTTGAGGTTTCCGGCAGCGTCCGCCAGATCGGCCATGATCCGCGCGGTCGTTAACACCCGCTCCGGCAAACCGCGCCGCTTGCGGACCGGGGTATTGACGGCCCACAGGTGTTCTTCGTCCACCTCCACGCTCGCCCCGTCCGTCAGGGTGACGTGGTAGATGGGCCGCTCGCCCTGCGGGTAGACGCCAATGACCTGCGTCGGCCTCCCATCCCGCCCGATCACGAAATCCCCGACCTGAAGATCACCCATCCGCACCCAGCCCGAGGGAGTCAATACCCCCGCGTCGAGCGGCTGGGCCTTCCCCAGCCCCATGTCGTCCGCCAGAATCCCCCCCAGGTCGTACTCGCGCAGGAATTGCAGCCACGAGAGACCCTGGCGCTGGTAGGGGCGCAGTTCGGCCCTCAATCCCTCGGGCGGCTCAACGTCGGCCACCCCCCGGAAGGAGCGCAGGCGGCGCCCGAGGTCGAGCAGGCGCTCGGCGCCCAGCCAGCGGGCCTGCAACGCCTCGTCCAGCGCGGCGAGGCGGGCCGCGTCGAGGAGGGGCAGTTTCAGCGGTCCCTCGGGCAGCTCGCGCAGGTGGAGTTCCACCAGGACGCTGAGAATCGCCCGCACCCGTCCGGCGGGCAGGGCGAGGCGGCGCCCGTCGGGGAGGCGGGCAGGGATCACGTCGTCGTCTTTCAGCGCAGCCAGGGCTTCCGGGGTGAACAGTTCAGGGCGTTCGGCGATCAGGGAAACCAGAATGGGAATCAGGCTCAGGCGCTCGCCGTCCACGATCACCCCGAGTTCGAGGGTGAACCAGCCGCCCTCGTCCCCGGCCTCGCCGAACCAGTCCTCGACTTCGGCGTAGCGGTAGGGAAAGGAGGGGTCCACCTCCACCCGAAAGCCCCGGGCCTCCAGCTTCGGAACCTCGGTCATCAGGAACCGTTGCCACTCCGCCTCCTGGGCGAAGGCGTAGAGGTTGGCGGCCTCGGGGTTCTCCACATGGTCGCCGCGCGGCTGAAGGCTCTGGAGACGCTTCAGGCCCGTGCGGGTGAGCTGCCCGGCACTGCGTTTCTCGGCGACGGGGTCGCGTCCGCGCAGGGAGAGCACGCCGTCCACGTAATTCTGCCGCTCGACCGTGATCGGTTGGCCGTCGTAGAGGTGGGCGAGGTGCGCGACACCCAGGGTCCGCTCTTCCGTCTGGGTGCGCCAACCCTTGCGACGGCTCACGGTCACCCGCTCCTCGCGCAGGGTCAGGAGCGGCTGGTACTCGGCGGGGAGGCGCCGCACCCGGACGGGCTGGGGAAGGGGCAGCGCGTCCCCCAACGCGGGGAAGCTCTCACGCAACGCCTCCGCGAATCCGGCAGCCTGGGCAGGCGGCACGGGTGGCACGTGCAGGAAGGCGTTTTCCAGGGCGGGCGGCAGGGCGGAGGTGATGCGTCCCAGTTCCAGCGCCCGCTCGTCCACGTACCAGCGCGGCGAGACGGGCAGCACGCGCACCCCGGGCGGAAGACTGAGGGTGGGCCGCTGAACTCCCCCTGCGTCCATCTGCCAGCCGAGAACGGTGGCCCGCTCCGGGCCGAAAGTGAGGGGCCGCACCGCCCCGTTCCAGTACAGGCGGCCCGTGCCCAGCAGGCGGGCGAGCAGGGTGTCGGTGAGCGGATGCTCGCCCAGGTACCACGCCTCCTCGCCTCCCACGACGCCGCTCTCGCCCCCCAGGGAGAGGATGGTGAGCACATCGCGGTCGGGGGCGGCGAAACGGGGCAGGCCGTCCCCGTCGCCGCGGTGCCAGCGCAGGGCGTGGGGCAGGGGAAAGACCGAGAGGGCGTGCAGGGCGCCGCGTTCGAGTTCGCGGCTCGCCCGCCGCACCCGCAGCGTCAGCGTCTCGCGGGCCGTGCGGGGCCGCAGGGTGACGCTCAGCTCGTACTTCAGGGTGAGCGGGCCCCGGTTCCCCCCGCCCGACTCCTCCCCCGTCAGGTCGGCGGCGGCGGCCAACCACTGCCGCAGCGGGCTGGCGAGGGGGACGGCTGGGGCCTCCTCGTCGGGGAGGTCCGGGGACCCGCCGGGCTGGGCGGGAGCGGGTTCCGGCAGCGGCGCCGCCCCTCCTCCCGCCCGCTCCAGCTCGCGTTCCAGCGCGGGGCTGAGCAGGGCTCGGGCGAGGTGCGGGCACCCCTTCCGCCCACATCCGCACTCGCCCCCCGTGAAGATGCCCGCCGGGTTGAGCCGGAAGGTGGAGCGGTAGAGCTGGCCCTTATCCCGGACCTGCGCGGTGCCCTGGAAGCCGAGCGCCGTGCGGCTGAGGCTCAGCTCGGTCACGTCCCCGACGTTCAGCTTCAGCGCCGCGCTCACCGAAGGCGGGCTGAAGAAGGCGGGCGGCACCCGGTCCAGATTCATGCCATCAGACCCGCGTGAGGTCCTTCGGCAGCGGCAGGAACTCGATCTCCGGGTGCTGCTCGGCGGTGTATTCGAGGTCGTACCGGCTGCGGAAGAGCATGACCGGGCGCCCCTGGTCGTCCTCCACGTGCCGGGCGAAGCGGGCCACGCTCCCCGCGTCCCCGGCCAGCCAGCGGACGAGCTGGTACGAAGTCACGTGCATCTCCACCTCCACCCCGTACTCCTCCGCAAGCCGGGCCTGGAAGACCTCGAACTGGAGGGGGCCGACCGCGCCCAGGTAGGGGTCGCGCGCCCCATCGGTGGGGTAGAAGACCTGCACCACGCCCTCTTCCGCGAGCTGCGTCAGGCCCTTCATGAACGCCTTGCGCTTGCCCACGTCCCTCAGGCTGAGGGTGGCGAAGGTCTCCGGGGTGAAGCGGGGAAAGCTCGGCAGTTGCACCTTCGGGTCCACGCTCACCACGTCGCCGATCTGGAAGACGCCGGGGTTCACCAGCCCCACGATGTCGCCGGGGTAGGCGTCCTCCACCTTCTCGCGGTCCTGGGCGAAGAGGGTGTGCGCCTGGCTGAGGCGCAGCTTGCGCCCGGTGCGGGTGTGGGTCACGTCCATGCCGCGCTCGAAGTGGCCGCTCATCACCCGCATGAAGGCGGTGCGGTCGCGGTGAGCCCGGCTCATGTTGGCCTGGAGCTTGAAGACGAAGCCCGCAAAGGGCGCGTCCGGCTCACGCTCGCCCACGTTCGTCTCCACCGGGCCGGGCGGCGGCGCGAGGTCCACGAAGTTGGCCAGGAAGTGCTCCACCCCGAAGTTGTTCATCGCCGAGCCGAAGAAGACGGGGGTGAGCTCGCCGGACAGAAAGTCGGCAGGGTCGAACTCCGGCATGGCGCCCTGAATGAGTTCCACGTCCTCCCGCAGCTTGGCGGACAGGTCAGGGCCCACCAGTTCGACCAGCTTCGGGTCGTTCAGCCCCGCCGTCTGCACGGGCGCCCGGTGCTTGCCGCCCGAGGTGCGCTCGAAGGTGAGGACCTGCCCGGTCTGGAGATCGTACACGCCCTTGAAGTCGGGACCGTCGCCGATGGGCCAGGTCAGCGGCACGGCGGTGATTTTCAGCGTCCCCTCCACCTGGGAGAGCAGGTCGAAGGGGTCCAGCGCGGGGCGGTCCATCTTGTTCACGAAGGTGAGGATGGGGATGCCCCGGTTGCGGCACACGGCGAAGAGCTTCTCGGTCTGCGTCTGCACGCCGCGCGCCGCGTCGAGGACCATCAGGGCGGAGTCGGCGGCGGTCAGCGTCCGGTAGGTGTCCTCGGAGAAGTCCTGGTGGCCCGGCGTGTCGAGGAGGTTGATGTGCCGACCGGCATACTCGAAGGTCAGCGCCGAGGAGGAGATCGAGATACCGCGCTGCTGCTCGATGCTCATCCAGTCGGACTTCGTGTGCGCGCGGCCTTCCTTGGCGGTGACGGAGCCCGCCTCCTGGATGGCGCCTCCGTAGAGGAGCAGCTTCTCGGTGATGGTGGTCTTGCCCGCGTCGGGGTGGGAGATGATCGCAAACGTCCGGCGACGCGCGATCTCGTTCATCAATTCTGGGGTGGTCATGGGAGGAAACTCCTGCGGGCAGGGGTGGGGCCCGGTGTGGGTGAAGAGTCGAGAGTACACTCCTGCGACTCACGCTTACGGGGGCGGGAGGAGGAGCGTCATCCCTCTATGATACCGCTTCTCGCGCCGCTCTTTGCGCGCTGTGGAGGCGCTCCTCCTCTTCAGGCACCTCTCCCCCACTCCTCCGGTCTCGGACTCCATCCCCCGGAGGTCAGGGAGGGGCGGCGGCTGGGGCGAGACCAGGAGACCGGGACTTGAGGACCTCACGTTGGGTTTTTCCCGGAACGGTAAATCACCTTCCCGGCCCCTGGCCCTGACCGCCGATCAGGACAGCTCCCTGTTTCGCCTGGAGGGGCGCCTGGGCGGGAGCTGTGTACACTGCGTCATGCCCCACAACCCCGTCCGCGTGCTGTCCCGGGCCTTCCAGGCTGGGCTGTTCGGCCTCACGCTGCTGGGCTCGGCGGTGGCCGCGACGACCCAACCGTTCGTGATGCTGCCGCAGAACATCGAAAAGCAGCAGACCAAACGCAGCTCCGTGCAAAAGGACGCCAGGGGAAACCTGCACGCCGTGTACAGCACGCTGGACGGCGACGTGCGCTACGCGACCTGCCAGGGGGCCTGCACGTCGGAGGGCGCCTGGAAATCCGAGCGGATCATCTGGACGCCGAATCTGCCCCCCGACGGGTTTGTCGTCCCCAAGCTGAGGGTGGCCCCCGACGGCAGCCTGCACCTGGGCCTCTACGTGAATGCCAGCGGCCTCCTGACCGAGGAGGGCAAGGTCTACTACGTGCGCTGCACCTCGGGCTGCCTGAAGGAACCGAACTGGAAACTGAGCCCTGTGACCAAGCGCTATTACAACCTCGCCCCCCCGCTGGACAGCGAGTGGTTCACCCTGGACCCGCAGGGCCGCCCGCGCCTGGCCTTCGTGGACAACATCGGCGTGGACCTCTCGGACCGGATCGGCGCCCCGAACGCGAAGGCGCTGTGGCTGGGCTGCGACCGTGCCTGCACCACCGCCTCGTCGTGGAAGACCGCCGTGCTGGACTTGCCGCCCACCGGCATGTCCGGGGCGACCACCCTGACTTACGACGCGCGGGGGGTGGCGCACCTGCTCGCCTATTTCCGCACGCCCGAAGAGGCGAGAACGGAGCTGCTCTACACCCAGTGCGCGCGCGACTGCCAGGAGGCCCGCAACTGGAGCCCCAGAGTCACGCTCGCCAGCGACCTGTACAGCCCGAACGTGGCCCGCTCGTGGAGCGTCTCCGTGACGCCCGAGGGGGCCCTGTACGTGCCCGTCTACCTCGGCAGCACGCTGACCAAGAAGGGGCGCGAGGAACTCGACCTCCTCACCTGTGCCCGGAACTGCACCACCCGGAGCGGCTGGCAGCGGGTGAGCCTGCGCACGGCGGCGAAGATTCCGGCCTCGGTCCTGACCTTCGGCGCGGGCGTGGACAGCGAGATCGTCGGGGGCAAACTGATCCTGTCCTTCACCGCCCGCCTGCGAACCCAGCCCGCCGCCACCGAGGTCATGAAGCTGACGTGCCAGGGCGACTGCGGCGCGAGGACCGCCCGCTGGACGAGGAGCACCGCCGCCTCCACGGCGACCTTCAAGCTGCCGAACCAGGGCAACTGCCTGTTCGTCGGGACGGGCGTGGAGCCGCACACCGACGTGACCCCAGGCGGGCGCGTCACCTTTACCATCGCGCCCACCTGGGGCTGCCAGGGGACCGACTACATCGTGTACCGCGGCGGAAATCCGGAATATCGGTCGTTCTCGGACATGAAGTGGCTGAACTACGTGGTGATCAGCCGCTGACGGGGCGGTACGCCTCCAGCAGCGCGTCCAGCGTCCCCAGCCGCGTCTCGATCAACTTCTCCGGGTCCCGGTTGTAGCCGCCCGCCATCACGGTCACGAGGGGGACCCGCGTGCGGGCTGCCCAGCGGAAGACCCGTTCGTCCCGCTCCCGCACCCCGGCGGGCGTGAGGGCGAGGCGGCCCAGTTGGTC
The DNA here is from genome assembly GCF_002869765.1 of Deinococcus planocerae. Classification (NCBI taxonomy): domain Bacteria; kingdom Thermotogati; phylum Deinococcota; class Deinococci; order Deinococcales; family Deinococcaceae; genus Deinococcus; species Deinococcus planocerae. The sequence continues at coordinate 74,653 of NZ_PNOR01000021.1, forward strand.
TTCTCCCAGCACGTCCGCCCCCGCGAGGTAGAAGGCGAAGTCGGGGCGGAAGGCGGCCACGGCGGGGGCGACCCGTTCGTCCAACGCGGCGAGGTAGGCCCTGTCCCCGGTGCCGTCGGGCAAGGCCACGTCCAACCCACTCCGCTCCTTCTGAAAGGGATAGTTGTTCGCCCCGTGGACGCTGACGGTCAGGGCGCGGGGTTCGCCTGCGAGCATGGCCGCCGTCCCATTGCCCTGATGCACGTCGAGGTCGAGGATCAGGAGGCGCGTGGCGTGTCCGCCGTCGAGGAGCCAGCGCACGGAGATCACCACGTCGTTGAGGAAGGAAAAGCCCTCGGCCCGGTCGTGGTAGGCGTGGTGCGTCCCACCGCCCAGATTCACGCCGAAGCCGTGGGTCAGGGCGTCCCGCGTGGCCGCCAACGTCGCACCGCTGCTCGCCAGACCGCGCTCGACGACCGCCGGGTTCCAGGGAAAACCGAGGGCCCGTTCCTCGGCGCGCGTGACCTCTCCCCGCCGCCAGCGGGCGAGGTAGGCGGGGTCATGGACGCGCTCGGCGTCGGCCCAGTCGAGCAGGGGCGCGTCGAGGAGGGGGAGGCGTTCGGCGGCCCCGGCGAGCAGGCGCCCCAGGAACTCGCGGGGGAGGAACTGTCTTCGGGGCGGCGGGGTGCCCGCGTAGGCCGCGCGGCGAAAGGCGGTCCAGGCGCGGGGGAAGGGTGAGGTCACGCCCCCAGGCTACGGCGTGCGGCTAAGCTGGCGGGGTGAGCGGCCCCATGGAACGCCTCGGCCTGCGCGTCCCCGTCGTGCAGGCCCCGATGGCGGGCGGGCCGACCACGCCCGCACTCGTGGCGGCGGTGTCGGAGGCGGGCGGGCTGGGCAGCCTAGGCGCGGCCTACCTGACGCCGGGGCAGATCGCGGAGGCGGGGACGGCAGTGCGGGCGCGGACGGGGCGGCCCTTCGCGGTCAACCTGTTCATCCCCGACCCCCTGCCGGGCGTGACGGAGGCGGAGGTCGCGGCGGCGATGGCCGACCTCACGCCCCTGCACGCGGAGCTGGGGCTGGTCCCACCGACCCTCCCCCAGTGGGTGCGGGAGGACTTTGAGGAGCAGTTCCGGGCGGTGCTGGAAGTGCACCCCGCCGTCTTCTCCTTCGCGTTCGGGCGGCTCGGCGGAGCGGAACTCGCAGCCCTGCGGGACAGAGGCATCCTCGCCGTCGGCACGGCGACCGGAGTGTTGGAGGCTCAGGCACTCGGGGCGGACGGGGTGGACGCCGTGGTGGTGCAGGGCGGCCCGGCGGGCGGACACCGGGGCGGCTGGGCGCACGACGAACTCGCCGACACCTTGACTCTGACCCGGGCGGTCGTGGGCGCGGTTTCTATTCCGGTCATCGCGGCGGGCGGCCTGATGGACGCGGCGGGCGTGCATTCGGCGCTGGAGGCGGGAGCGAGCCTCGCCCAGTGCGGCACCGCCTTCCTGCGGGCGACCGAGGCGGGGACCTCCGCCCCCTACCGCGCGGCGCTCGCGGCGGCGGGGCCGGGGGACACCACCCTCACCCGGGCCTTCAGCGGCAGGGCGGCGCGCGGTCTGGTGAACCGGGTGACGGCCACGGTCGGGCACCCTCTGCCCTACCCCCTCCAGAACGCGCTGACCCGCGAGCTGCGCGCCGCCGCCGCACGGGCAGGGCGGGCCGAGTTCCTGAGCCTCTGGGCGGGCCAGGGGGCTCACCTCGGGCGGGAAGGGTCGGCGGCGGAGCTTCTGGAGAGCCTGTGGTCCTGACGGTCAGCCTGCGCCCCCTGCGCCCGGGTGACGAGGAGGCCGCCGTGCGCTGGGCCGCCGACCCCGAGTTCTGCCGGGCGGCGGGGTGGACGCCGGGCCTGGCGCCGCGCCTCGTGCGCGAGCACTGGCGGCCCATCGTGGCGGGGGCGTGGCCGGATTTCCTGCGGCTGGGGGTGGAGCTGGGCGGGCGGCTCGTCGGGTACGTGGACCTGGCGAACCTCACGCGAGAGGCGGGCGAGTTCGGCATCGGGATCGGGGAGCGGGCGCGGTGGGGCCGGGGCGTGGGGCGGGAGGCGGGGGGGCAGATGCTCGCCCTCGCCTTCGGGCCGCTGGGGCTGGAGGCTGTCACCGCGCAGGTGTACGCGCCCAACCGCCGCTCGCACGCGCTGATGCGCCGCCTGGGCTTCCGTGAGAACGGACGCGGCGAGCCGGAGCCGTACCGGGGCGAGGTCGTGGAGGTCGTGCGGTACGCGCTGACCCGGGAGGCGTGGGCCACCCACCCTGGCCGTTCGGGGGGGACCGTCCCCTCCCCGTTCGCCTGAGGAGAAGTTCCCTCCGGGGGCGCACCCTGGGGGCATGACGAACTTTGCAGAACTTTCCAGCCAGATGGCCGACGCCGTACAGCAGACCGCCGCCAGCGTCGTCACCGTCCACGGGGCGCGGCCCGTCAGCGGCACGGTCGTGGCGTCCGAGGGGGTCCTCACGGTCGCGCACGTCCTGCACGCCGACGAACTCAGCGTCCGCACCCCGGACGGCGGCGAGCTGACGGCCACGGTCGTGGGCCGTGACCCGGGCAGCAACCTCGCCCTGCTGAAGGTGCCGGGGCTCAGCGTGCCGCCCCTGGCGCCGAGCCCGGGAGTGCGGGTGGGCGAACTCCTCCTCGGGGTGGGCCGCCCGCCGCACGGGGTCCAGGCCACCCTGGGCCTGATGGAACGCTCGGCCCTCACCCGGGGCTGGCTCACCACCGGGGCCGCGCCCTTTCCGGGCGTGAGCGGCGGGGCGCTCGTGGACGCCCGCGGCGGTCTGGTCGGCCTCCTGAACGCGGGGGAGGTGCGCGGCACCCTGCTCGCCGTCCCCGCCGAGCGGGCGCTGCGGGTGGCCGACCTCCTGGCGACCACGGGCCGGGTGCCGCGCGGTTACCTGGGCGTCGCCACCCAGCCCGTCCACCTTCCGGGGGAGCGCCGCGCGGGCGCGGGCGAGTCGGACGACCGGCGCGGCGAACGCGGCCCGCGTGGGCGCGACTTCGGGGGCCGTGGGCCGG